>NZ_JADBVM010000278.1:0-5911 GCF_020244875.1 Microcystis sp. M44BS1 | reverse complement strand
ATAAGACTTTTGGACTTTTTTCCCCTCAAAAAGTGCCAGCCATTGCGGGGATCGGGGGAAAATTCAGGTACTTTTTCCCTGAAAATTAGGTAGTTGACCACCTCAAAACTGGTAAAACCCCACACCCCACACCCCACACCCCACACCCTGCCACCACCGAAAAGCTTTTTCAGCAAACCCTATCTAGGGCGGCGATTTCGGTAATATCTCCCTGGGGTTTGTCGCCAAAATTAGCGTGATAAATTGCCCGAGCGTCTTTATCTATATCACAGGAAAAGACACAATCAGATTCTAAGTTTTGTTGGCGACAAACTTGTTCAATAGCGACTCGAAACCCTCCCAAACCACAAAAAAGGTCAATAAAACGAATTTTTTTGCTATCTTTCAGGAGAGTCATCGGTGATTAAAATTGCAGCGATAGGGATATTCTCTTTGATTTTAACTTATTCAACTTTCACCAAAGAGCGGACGGTAAATATTTCATTTGCTTGTAGGGGTTTAATCGCCGAAATTGGCACAGTAACTACTGAAATTGACTCACCGAGAGCGTTAAAAACCTCTAAAATTGCTCCCATTTCGCCATTGCTAGGATGGGGGATTAAATCCACTAAGAATAACAGAATTATATAATTTGCAATTCATCCTGTTTAAGATTTTGAATCGATTCAATCTTGGAAACTTCTACAGCGATAACTGTATAGGCTTTTCCCTGATTATTTAACACTTCTAAAACATAGCCATCCTCTTGGCCTTCGGGACTAGGACAATAATCCACGATAATCGCGTGAGTGCCACGAGACAAATTAGATTCTGGCAAATCTTCGGTTAATTGAACTTCGGAAAACATATCAAATTTCATAGTCTAACTCTTTTAATCTGGTAATAAAGTCACAAATCTTGTTTCTTTCGTAAGTGAGTCGATAATCCAATAGGTAGAGACTCGTAAGTTTATCCCGTGGAACTCCTGAGATAAACTTATTCTGTATTGTTACATACAGCCATGAATCATTATCGCCCTAACTCTTGTGTTTCCAATGAATTGGCAATTAATCAGAATTAATCTATAGCGTTTCGCTCAAGCCAACCTAAGAGGCTGTTGTGTTGGCGTTGAAAGCTTTGGTGTGTTCTTCTCGAATTTTATGAATTTCTTCAGCATACTTGAGAGTAAACCCGTAGGATTCCGCAGCCTTTTCCGCAGCAATGCGAGACTTAACTAAATAGTCATGGATAGACGTGCATTCCTCCGATAATCTTGTTTGAGTTTTATCTTTTTCTTGCAAAATCTCTGAGTGGATCATAAGTTATTCTCCTCTTTGAATAGTTCAAGTGGTGTGACAATTTCAGGTGTTGACAAACCAAGGCGGGCATTGATAACGCGAATATGCTTCCGTTTGTTAGCATTCGCTAGGTGGTTGCAATTCCAAGTAACGAGATATTGAATGTCGAAATAGCTGGCATAGGCAAGATGTAGAGCGTCGCCCACAAGAGACCTTGGCATGACATAGTTGGCAAGATAAAACTCGACAACTTGTTCAAGAGCAGAAGTCGGCGGTAGTAAAGGAATCGTCGAAACCAAATGAATAATTTCAGCTTTACGCGGATAGTTTCCGTTGGTTAGTTCTTGAAGCACGGCATCCGAAATATATAAATCATAATAACTGGACATCTCCGACCACCACTTCCTTGTGATTTCGGTAAAAGTTTTTAGAGCTTCACGCTCATCAAAGTAATAACTCGGAACCGTGGAATCCAAGTACACTTTTTCTTTCATGATAATAACTGATCGACAAGACTAAATTAAAGCCTGAAGCAGCCGTATGGTAGCCCCCTCTATTCTACTATCCTATCTCTGTAACGAAGTTATTGCACTGTTATGCTTGACCTCGATCATTTCTCAAAGCGATCGCACTTGATCGCATTGAAGCTTCTCCATTTTATCCCAAACATTAGCGGTGCTTTACACGCGCGTTAACGCACCCTACAAAATCGGCGATCGCACTTCTCTTATATTGTTACATACAGCAATGAATTGTTATCGCTTTAACTCTTGTGTCGGCAATGAATTGGCAATTAATCGGAAATTAATATAAGCAATTATTGTAGGTTGGGTTGAGCGAAACAATACTGGGTCGAAAATGGCTCAATTCGATTGTTTAAGCGAAACCCAACCACCCCAAAGGTTACTCTTTGTTGGGTTTCCTTGCGTCAACCCAACCTACGAGGCTTTCATATTTTCTGTGATTTCCTCTAGGGTTTTACCGGTAGTAACACAACCGGGTAAATCGGGAACATAAGCGGAATAGTTATTTTCAGCTTTTTCGATAATAATCGCATAACGCACGATTTCTATTCCTCAATTATTTGATTTAATTTTTCCTTGAAAATCGTTTCTATTTCTTTATAGGACATCGTTTGAGGTGCGGGATAGTTAAACCCGTCTTTTTTTCGGCTTAATAATACTTCTAGTGCTTCACTAAAAATAGCTTCTTCGTTTCGATGTTCCGAAAGATACTGACGGAGTTCTGCGTTAGTCATTTCCGAAGGTGATTTTTTCATAATTCAAAGTTACAATTCCCCTGTTCATCGATTAAAATGATTAGAAAGCAATTGACAGATAAAGATAGCGGTATTTTTCTATCAAGGAAAAGTTTTGTAAATTTCTCTACGATGTGCGACCCGTTGACAGATGATGGTTTGATTGGGTTTATCAATAGTCAGGCCAATCCTATAATCTGCAACTCTAATTTTATATTTATCTTTATGTCCTTTCATTTTATCGAGATAGCCTAATTCAAAAGGATTGTCAGTTTCTAATTCGGAAAATACGATCAACTCAATACGAGATTGTATGTCTTTTGGCAAAGAGGTTAATTCTTTTAAAAATCTCTTGTTGTATTCAACCTTCCACATTTTTGTTTTTAAGCAATTCTAAATATTGCCAGGCTTTTTCTTTGTCTAGGATTTGATCATTTTCAACTTCTTCGATGAGTTTTCCTAGTCCGTAATCCTCTAGGATTTCTTCGATTTTTTCAAATTCAGCAATGGGAATCTGAACGGCAATCGGCTTTTGATCCTTGTCTAATACATAGCTTTTGTTAATTTCTAGCATTTGGTTCTCTCAATAGTATCATTTTCGCTATTTTTTGTCATGTTTTGGGCGGTATTTAACCGAACTAATTTTCTACCACTTTTCCCTTGTCTCTCCCTCCAATCAGCGCAAATCGCTTTTATATCGTAGTTGAAAGACTTGGCGTGTTCTTCTCTAATTTTATGAATTTCTTCGAGTATTTCATCTTCCCACATAGCTCATTCTCCCATTAACTCGTAAGGTGTACAGATTAGCGGTAATTTGTAGCCGAAATCCGCGCATATATTGAGAAGTTTTTTCTGAATTTGAGCATTAGTAATATGTTTACAGTTCCATGTTAACAGATAAAAGTTGCGGACAGGATAAAGATAGCGGTATCTTTCTGTTAGGTGTTATATTCTACAAGTCCTCGCGGGGAAAAATACGCAAAATGTCACGAGCAAAACGAGAACTAATCCCGGGCTATTCCTATCATATAACCATTCGCTGTAATAACCGAGAATTTCGCCTGACCCGTCTAGAATGCCGACAGGTGTTACTCTACGCTATCAAAAAAGCGATCGAAAAGTACAGATTCAAACTCTACGCGCTCTGTGTGATGAGTAACCATATTCACTATCTCATCGAACCGAAAGATGCGGAAGACTTACCCAAAATTATGCACTGGTTGAACTGGTACACCGCCATGTGTTTTAACCGAATGCTGAATCGAACTGGTCACTTCTGGGAGAAACGCTATCACAGTAGCGGTTTTCCCACCACGGATACTAAGCGAGCGCTGAATACCCTACGCTATATTCACGCCAATCCGAAGGCTGCGGGAGTCCAAGTCGGATTCTTCTACGATTTTAGCGATTACGGGGTCTATGACCGACTCGGAGACGATGGCTTAACCACTTGGCATCCTGCGTTTTTGAGTCTGGGAGAAACCCTAGAGGAATGCGCAGCCAAATATCGCGGATTCTGCAAAAAATACCGGCCGCGACCGAAACCGGAAACCCGCAACCACTGGGGAAGTAAGCTACTCGCGGGGATAAAGCCGAAGAAAAGGTCTAAAAAATCCTCTCCGGGCCAATTGTCTCTCTGGGAGGAGTGGGAGGAAGTCACCCCAGAAATTCTCGCGGTGGCGGATCAGTTCGTTTTTGCCAACGCCTACAACCCCCGCGTCGCCGGAGACATACTACAATCATGTCGCAGACCGGCCGGGGGGCCTGGGTGACAGGTATCGAAAACCCAGAACCCGCATGGCTTCGTGGAAAATCAACCCGATACAATTCTTAAAAATTGGCTGTAACCTTTATATGTTACATTTTACAAGTCTCGACGCGAGAGAAGAGAGAAGCCAAAGCCCACCCAAAACCCCATCTCGAACTTCCCAGACTTCCCCAGAGCAGGGAGGTGTCCTAGGGGTGCTTTTAGGTCAAAAGTAACATACTGTATCCATATCCATCTATCATTCACTCGCCAGCCTACCCTATCTCCGAAAGCGTTCCAAACTCTTTCATTAACTTCATTATACTCCTGCGTCCCACCGAGTTCGCGGTAAATTTTCGCCTGCACGGAAAAACCAAAGCGACCGCCACTATATTTAACCCATAATTGGTCAATGGTTCGCAAATCCTCGCAGGGAAAATTATCGATATCCTCTACCTGTAGCCATCCTTCTTTTGTGCGATTGGCTACCTGTAGCATCACTCTTGCGGTTTCCCAGTCCGCTTTCTCCCATTGCTGCCGTTTTAATAAATCTTCTAATTTCCGATAATCGATTCCTTTGGCACTTTTAAGCTGGATAGATGGGGGAGTTTGAGTAACGGAAATAACGGGATTAACGGGTTTTTGAATAGTTGTCTGGGGTATAGAGACTGATGTTTTTATCTGCAAAGCTTGCAACACTTCCGAGGCAGATTGATAGCGTTTTTTCGTCCCGAACTCGATTAATTTATCCAGAATATTCCCTGAATCATTACTAACAGGATTATCCACTAACGACTGTCGCCATACCCATTGGTGTTCCCCCCCATCGAATAAATCAAAGGGAGATATTCCAGTTAATAAATAAAGGCAAGTTACACCCAAACTATACAAATCACTGGCATTAACTGCCTTACCATTTCCCTGTTCTGGGGCAATATATTCAGCAGAACCGATAATTGTTCCTGTCATGGAACGATTTAAAGGACTGACAAATTTTGCTGCGCCAAAGTCCACTAAAATCAATTTATTATCGCTTTTTCTGCGAATAATATTTTCTGGTTTAATGTCGCGATGAATTACTTGTTTACTATGAATAAATTCTAGAATCGGTAAAATCTCTGACAAAAGATGTTTAATTTTGGCTTCGTTAAATACTCCTTCCTGTTTTAATTCTTGTTCGAGATTTTGTCCTTCGATATATTCCTGGACGAGATATTGTCGCCCGTCATTACCGGTAAAATAGGCGTAAAGTTCGGGGATTTGTGGGTATCTTCCCAAACTATCTAAACGAATCGCTTCTTCTTTAAATAATTCTGCTGCTTTTTGTAAAGTTCCTGTTCCCTGCGCTGACGGGAAAAATTGTTTAATTACACAATAGGGTTTTGAGGGTTTATCCTCATCTATCGCTTGAAATGTCTTACCAAAACCCCCTTGACCGATTAATTTTAGCGCTCGATAACGTTCTCTGAGCAGTAATTGAGAACCGCACTTATGACAGAATTTATCCGTGGGGGTGTTTTTGTGCGAACAATCGGGATTGAGACAGAGACTCATAGCAATTATTGTAGGTTGGGTTGACGCAAGGAAACCCAACAAAGAGTAACCTTTGGGGTGGTTGGGTTTCGCTTT
>NZ_JADBVM010000277.1:0-16869 GCF_020244875.1 Microcystis sp. M44BS1 | reverse complement strand
GCCAAGCTTTTCTGGTCGGAACCCCCTAAGCCGAGTTTTCCAGGTGCTGCGCCGTCCACTTGGTTTTCGAGACTGGCCTTTTAATTCTAACGTAAAGCCAACCTAGAACGGCGGGGTTTCAGACCCAAAATTTCCGATGACTGCAAAACTGAGCCTCAAGGAGACTCAGTTTCTAGTTTTTTAAGAGCGGGAAGTTAACGAATGTACTCTTTGAGGATACTATTGCGGTTAGGGTGACGCAGTTTCCGCAGGGCCTTGGCTTCTATTTGACGAATGCGCTCGCGAGTGACGTTGAAAATCTGGCCGATTTCTTCGAGTGTTTTCATCCTGCCGTCATCTAAACCGTAGCGCAGACGCAGCACATCCCGTTCGCGAGGACTAAGGGTATCGAGGACGTTTTCTAAATCCTCGCGTAATAAATTTTTAGAAACTTCATCTTCTGGGGTTTCCCCATCCGCTTCGATAAAGTCTCCTAAACGGGAGTCTTCTTCTTTACCGATGGGAGTCTCTAGAGAAATCGGTAATTGGGCAGATTTGGCAATAAAACGCAGTTTTTCGATGGTCATCTCCATCTTAGTGGCGATTTCTTCCTCGGTGGGTTTGCGGCGCATTTCCTGAGAAAGAATCTTGGTGGTTTTTTTGATCCGGGAGATGGTTTCGTAGAGGTGGACGGGAAGACGAATGGTGCGGGATTGATCCGCGATCGCCCGGGTGATGGCTTGACGAATCCACCAAGTGGCATAGGTGGAGAATTTATAACCCTTTTCGTGGTCGAATTTTTCGGCGGCGCGGATCAAACCGAGGGAACCTTCTTGAATTAAATCTTGGAAGGAAAGACCGCGATTCATGTATTTCTTGGCGATCGAAACCACTAAACGCAGGTTCGATTGTACCATTTTTTCCTTAGCGCGACGACCATGGTACAAACGACGCTTAAAGGCCGATAAGTATTCCTTTGATTTGGCCAGCCATTCTTCCAGCAGGGGAGCCGTTAGCTCCGTCTTACCTAAATAAGCCTTAATATCCGATAGTTTCGGTTCTTTTTCCGATTTTTCAACGATAATTTTCTCGATGCGCTCGAACAAGAAAACCTGTTTTCCCCATTCAGCATCGCTATAGAGGCAAAAATCTTCGCGAATGCGTTCTAATTTCAGGAGATCGGCGATTTTTCTCGCTAATTCGATCTCCTCCTCCGCTCTCAATAACCGAATCCTGCCGATTTCTTGCAGATAAATCCGAATCGAATCTTCTGTATAGGGTTTTTTTCTAGCGGCGTCGCGACGACGAGCGCTGGCAAGGCGGCGGGTTTTTTTGCCATCGTTGCTATCGCTGGTTTCTTCTAGCTCTAACTCGATATCCTCATCATCGAAGTCTTCGTCTAGGTCAATCAAATCTAAATCCAATGGCGGCTCGGTAAGGGTTAGTACATCGTGGGCCTGCATCATGCCGTTTTCCTCTTGCTCCTTCTGTGCAAAACTAGAAGATCGAATCTCAATCTAGGTGATACTGAACAAATTTGTGTCTCAAATCCGAGACGGGGAAAGACTTTTCCGATTGTAGCTTTAATTACAACAAATGGGAGAAGATTTTTGCTTAAATTTCCTTGTGTCGATACGATTTTAGCGACACGGAATGCTGTTTTAGCTCGGTCAACTCATAATCTGGCTCCTGCAAAAATTGGATAAATGGCTGGAGGACTGAAATCCGATCGCCGGTTTGTCTGCGGTGTTGACCAGATAGCTAACAATCAAAGGAATTATTGGACGGGTCAACTGTTCCCATTGGCAAGGGGAAAATAATCCCTATTTGCCTTGGCCGATTCCTTATAGTCTTTAGCTATTGTATTTAATTTGATCGGATTCTTGCGGATAAATTTCATCCCTCATTGCTTTTACGCGAATCCAATTTTAATACAAGTGTATTAAAATTATTAGAGCGCAAGCTCATAATATTAACTTAGCAACATTTTAGAAATTTGCGAGACAAATTTAAGATTTTCTCCAACAGCGACGTGGGAATTATGAATTATCAATTATGAATTGGGGAAGTGGGGTGTGGGGAAGTGGGGTGTGGGGAAGTGGGGTGTGGGGTGTGGGGTGTGGGGAAGTGGGGAAGTGGGGAAGTGGGGTGTGGGGGAATTTCAACTAAAACCCTAAAACCCTAACACCCTAAAACCCCAACACCCTGTCTAGACTTGTAGCATTTCTGGGGTTTTTTCCTTCTGCTGCAGTGCGACGTGGAGACGGTTTAAGGCGCTGACGTAGGCACGAGCGGAGGCGACAATAATATCGGTATCGGCTGCGCGAGCAGAATAGGTGCGTCCTTCGTAACGGAGACGGATGGTCACTTCTCCTAAAGCATCGATTCCCTCGGTAACTTCTCGCACCGAGAAAGAGATTAATTCGTTAGGAATCTGCACCACTCGATCGATCGCTTTGCAGAGAGCATCCACTGGACCTGTACCAATGGCCGCATCGGATAACTCGCTACCGTCGGGAGTGCGAATCGTTACCGTGGCCGTGGGTCTGGCGTTATTGCCACAGGATACTTGTACTAATTCAAGGCGGAAGTGATCGGGAACCGTATCGATTTCATCGTTAACAATAGCTTCTAGATCGCGATCGGTGATTTCCTTTTTGCGATCAGCCATTTCTTTAAACTGGATAAAAGCGTTATTAAGTTCCGTTTCCGAAAGCTCAAAACCCAATTCCTGTAACCGAGAGCGAAAAGCGTTGCGGCCGGAGAGTTTACCGAGGACGATCTGATTATTAGTCAAACCGATCGATTCTGCATCCATAATCTCATAGGTGAGTTTATGTTTTAACACCCCGTCCTGATGGATTCCCGACTCGTGTGCGAAAGCGTTAGCACCGACGATCGCCTTATTCGGTTGCACGATCATGCCGGTAAGATTAGAAACTAGGCGAGAAGTGCGATAGATTTCCTTGGTGTTGATCTTGGTTAAAGGTTCCGTGGACTCTGGGGGACGACCGAGGAAAGGATTAAAATAGGAGCGCCGCACATGAAGGGCCATCACCAATTCTTCTAGGGAAGCATTACCAGCACGCTCACCGATACCGTTAATAGTACATTCCAACTGTCGAGCGCCATTTTTAACTGCTTCGAGGAAATTAGCCACCGCTAACCCTAAATCATCGTGACCATGGACGGAGATAATCGCTTGGTCGATATTGGGGACATTTTCCTTAATACCACGGATTAAAGCCCCAAATTCGCTGGGGGTGGTATAACCGACGGTATCGGGAATATTAACGGTGGTGGCTCCTGCTGCGATCGCTCTTTCGAGGACTTGATAGAGAAATTCCGGGTCGCTGCGGCCGGCATCTTCGGGGGAAAATTCCACATCATTAAGGAAGGATTTAGCATAGGCCACCATTTCCGGCACAATGTCAAGAACTTCCTGACGAGTCTTCTTAAGTTTGTATTGGAGGTGGATATCAGATGTGGCTAGGAAGGTGTGAATTCTGGGCTTGGCGGCGGGTCTGAGCGCATCGGCGGCAGATTTGATATCTTTTTGGGTAGTGCGGGCTAATCCGCAAATAATTGGGCTATCAGCTTCGCTGCCGACGCTGGCGGCAATTTTCTGTACAGCTTCAAAGTCCCCCGGACTAGCGTGGGGAAAACCTGCTTCAATGACATCAACTCCCAGTCGTGCCAGTGCGCGTGCTATGGTTAGCTTCTCATCCACATTTAAAGCGGCACCCGGGGACTGTTCCCCATCTCGAAGGGTGGTATCGAAGATAATCACACGGTCTGGACTGGTATTCATAGTTTTTTTGTACCGTTAACGAACTTGGGAGTTGTTCCTCTGATTATAGCAGCCGAGGCCGAGGGGGTTGTTAAGGAAAATTGCCCTGAGAATTTCTCGACCTGCTCGCGCTTTTCCGGCTTGCCCTCTTTTTGGCTACCATAGAGGATATAGATAAATTGGCGAGGTAGTTAACAATGTTTGGCAAACCAGCGAAGGAACCGAACCCACCGGAGGTAAAAGACCTACAGGAAGTGATGTTTTCAATTAAGCAAAATCTCGAACCAGATCAGGATAAAGCTGATATTAATCTTGTTGATCCTCCCACTCCAGAGGTAGTTACTGTAGTTGAAAATATTAGTAAAATTCTCTCTCCCTATTTTATCGTTTTGGTGGGTTTATTTCTCTATGATCGGAATAGTTTTATCGGTTTTTTGTTAGTCTTTACGGGAGTTTTAGCAATTTTTGGTGTTTCTCTCAAGGATATTACTAAAATCTTTGAAGAAGGGAAAAAGTTTTTCCAATCTAAATAGTTTTCTCCTCTGGACATGGTGATAACTGATAACTGATAACTGATAACTGATAACTGATAACTGATAACTGATAACTGATAACTGATAACTGATAACTGATATAAGATTATGTCTTTAGTTGCATCTTTACTCGATCGAGTATCTCCTCAGAGTTTACAACAATTGCGAGCCAGCGATCAAACTTGGCAAGCTTTGCGTTTAGAAAATCCGCTTATTCCTACGGTAATTAATCAAAGTCAAGAATCTTTAGGAGAGACGGATTTTGATCTAGTTATTGCGGGGGGAACCCTAGGAATTTTTATCGGGGCTGCTTTGCAAACTAGGGGCTGGCGTGTGGCATTATTAGAAAGAGGTATTCTGCGCGGTCGTGAGCAGGAGTGGAATATTTCCCGTTTAGAACTAAGCAGTTTTTTAGAGTTAGATTTATTGACCGAAGCTGAATTAAATCAAGCAATAGCGACGGAATATAATCCTGCTAGGGTGGGATTTTATCGAGGTTATGAGCTTTGGGTTAGAGATATTTTAAATATCGGTGTTGATCCGGTTTATTTGCTAGAGACTTTAAAAAATAAGTTTTTGCAAGCGGGAGGAAAGTTACTAGAAAATTCCGGGTTTAGCGGGGCAATTATTCATCCCGATGGGGTAATGGTTAAAACGGGAGAAGTAACTTTAAAAACCCGTTTATTAATCGATGTCATGGGTCATTTTTCGCCAATTGCAAAACAGGCAAGAAAAGGAGAAAAACCCGATGGAGTTTGTTTAGTGGTGGGTAGTTGCGGTCAGGGTTTTCCCAGTAATGAAACTGGTGATTTGATTTATTCTTTTACCCCAATCTTGCACCAATGTCAATACTTTTGGGAAGGATTTCCCGCTAGGGACGGTCGGACAACTTATTTATTTACCTATCTTGATACCCATCCCGATCGCTTTAGTTTAGAATTTTTGATGGAGGAGTATTTAAGATTACTGCCGGAGTATCAAAAGGTAGATTTAGAAGCGGTAAAATTTCAGCGTTTTCTAGCGGGTTTTTTCCCTGCCTATCGTCAAAGTCCTTTAAAAATGCCTTGGTCAAGAATTCTGGCAGTGGGAGATAGTAGCGGTAGTCAATCTCCGGTAAGTTTTGGCGGTTTTGGGGCAATGGTTAGGCATTTAAAAAGGCTAACTTTCGCCATCGAGGAAGCTTTACAAATTGATGCTTTAAGTCGAGAATATTTAGCTCTTTTACAACCCTATCAACCGAATATATCGGTAACGTGGCTATTTCAAAAAACCATGAGTGTCCCGATGTCTGCTAACCCTAATCCCAATCAAATTAATGACTTAATGAGTGGAGTTTTTCGGGTAATGGACAAGTTGGGAGATGAGGTATTAAAACCGTTTTTACAGGATGTGGTGCAGTTTTCTTCCCTCTCAAAAACTTTGCCTTTAGTTAATCCTCAATTGGTTTTACCGATGATTCCGCAAGTAGGTATCAGTCCTTTTATCGATTGGACGGGACATTATCTTAATTTAGCTTTGTATAGTGGTTTATATCCCTTAGCAGCCAGCTTAAAACCTGTTTTAGAAAAGTTACCCGACAAGCAAAAATATCTTTATCATCGTTATCTAGATAGTTGGAAATATGGCTCTGGGGGAGATTTTATCAGTAAACTGATAACTGATAACTGATAACTGATAACTGATTTAATCTTTATCTTGAAAAAATTGTTGATCGAGATAATTAACTTTAGCATAGGGTTCTAAAGCGGAGAGAATTTGTCGGCCATAACTGCGAGCATTGACACGATTATCAAGAACAGCCACACAACCTTGACACTCCCGGAGAGACTGAACAGATTGCTGAATTTCCCTCACTGCTGTGGGTAAAAGATAGGCACGAAACCAGTCGAGGTGTTGTCGTTTATAGTAGGCAATTTTGCCAGCAACGAGAGGATTTTCGGGGGAAGGTAAGGGTAAAGTAGCGATAATTAATAAACTGGGAGTGAGAAATTTTTCTTGATGAGTTTGCCAGAATTGCCAACCACAAACGAGAATAGTATTACTATTAATTTCAGTTTTTTCCACTTGCACTCGCGAACCGTAATCGGCTGCGATTTGGGTGGCAATTTGTGCCTTGAGGGGAACATCTTCAATCAGGATCACGATCGGTTGTTCACTGGTATGATTAGCACTAACTAATTCCCGCACTTGCTTTAATAACATCGGTTGAAATTCGGGGGTGTTGGGGGCGCTGATGCGATCGGGTAGATATAAATGAATATATTCACTTTCGCGATCGGCTGCAAACTTTAGAGTTAAAATATCTCCGATACCCTGATTTTGACGGTATAAATTAGCGGATTTTTCGCTATCTAAAAAACTGCCGATTAAAACAAAGGGTTGCTGCTGCCAAATCGGTTTGAAAAAACTAGCCACCTCCAAAGGGCTGATTTTTAGGGTAAATTCTTCTCGATCTCGATCTACTGATGTCCAGAGGAGATAATTAAGCTCGGGGATTTTTGCCGCTAAAAGTTGCCAAGCAGAATCAGTGGTTAAGTCTTGATGCAAGCGTTGCAGGAGCGCAATTATATATTCTTTTTCCTTGGCATCGATAAGATAGCAATTATAGGGATTAATTGGATGACCAAGAATACTTTGGCTAAGTTGTGCTTTAATTAAGTCTATAAACTCTCTATGCTGGGGATATGCTGACTCTAAAGCAGACCATTGTTCGGGAGTAATGGTGACGGTGAGATAATCTACTAGACAAGTTTCTAAATCTTCGGCTCGATCGATTATGGTGGGGATATTCTGGGGAAAATGGCCGAGATTGCCCAATTTATCCTCTAACCATTGTTGGGGTGTGGTGAGGAGTAAACCGGTAAAATTAGCCGGAAAGCGATCGCTTTTGAGGATGTCTCGCTGAGTTTGTAACCATGCTTGCAGACGGGGGATTTCCACTTCTAACAGTAGATTTAGTTCCGACTCTGGGGCAACAATCAGAACAGGTGTATCACCCAAAAGGGCTGGGGTGAGATAACTGAGACAATAACGGGTGAGAGTAGTTCCAGTTTGTATGAGAGAGGAACGTTTTAGGCGTAAAGCTCTAGCCACCAGTCGCCCCATAGTGAGATGATGAGACCAATAAAAGCGCCCTTGTTCCCGTAAAAAAGCGCGTAGGGAAGAATGAACCGCTGCTTCTAATAAAACCATCTCATCTCAGTTATTGGTTATCAGTGATCGATCATAGCCTTGATTTTGCCACTGATTGCACTCCGAGAGTCCTGAAGGGGTGATTTATACCATTTTTCAAAAGTAATAGCAGAGATGGTTAATTGCCCTCACCCCCAACCCCTCTCCCTTTCTGGGAGAGGGGAGTAGGAGGCAAGAGGCACTCTTGCCTCATCTCCACAAGCAATTTAAATTCGCGGGCAGCTTAGGATTTTTTACCAAGGCGAGATAGTAAGATACCGATGCCACCGATACCGAAAATACCTAGTGTCATCGATGGTTCGGGGACAGGACTAGGACTGGTCCCAAATTTACTGGTGATAAACATTCCGAAAACGTTATCATCTTCACTGGAGTTCACTGTTTTGAATTCAACGAAAGTATTTCCAGGTAAGATAAAGGGAGTGGTGCTAGCAGCACTGCACGAAGGGGAACTACTACTATTGCCGAGAGCGAGGTTATAGTATTCATCATCGATTCGCGGTCCCTGCGAAGGAGAAGCGCAGGGATCGGGGTTATCAGGACTGTCACCTATCCCCCCAACAGTTATTAACGCTCCGTTGGCTCCTTGGCCATCATCCTGTCCTCCTGCGCTACTGGTTAATCGTCGATAAATATTGGTCGAATTAGTGGTTACGTCAATCTCAGTGGCTTGCCCACTCGGTTGACGGCTATAACTAGAGGCGAGGGAAACCAGAAAAGCTCCCCCAGCGTAAGGAGCGGGAAAATCGAACTTAACCGTGTCTCCCTTGGGATTCAGTTCCCCGTCCAAAATAACCGAGGTAAGACCTTGGGTAGAAGGATTGCTATAAGCAACGACGAGAACTTCACCATCGTTATCGCCATCCTCAACGATACTAAAGTCTTGTAATCCTCCCGTAAAAGAAGAAGCGATGATACTGGTGACATCCCAACGGGCGGTGGTGGCTAGGTTGTTATCAGCAGGAGTTAGAATAGTTGCTGAACTCACGGGAAGTGTCGTCCCATGAAAAATTACTCCGTAAACTTGACTCATATTCCAGATGGAGGCGGCATAGAGATAAGCCCTCTGAATAGTAGAACCTGTGGGTATATTGGCTTGAATAGATCCACTATTAGATGTACTTCCAAAGCCGTCAATAGAAAGGGCGGCGTTGGGAATGACATTTCGTACTATCATACCAGCGGAAGCAGGGGCAATGTTTAGGCAAAGTCCAACAGTAATCCCCAGGGGGAGCAATGAATAAGTCAGTTTTTTCATGATGAGCAACTGGCAACAACTTTCAGATTATAGCGTTTATCATGAGGATGCAGTATGGCGGTATTTGTCATCATCTCTGGACGATCAGATAATATTCCGACGTTCCGCCGTTGCGTCGTTCTCTAAAACCAGAAACTTCGTATCTCACCGTTAAGATAACTACTAATAGACTGCATATCTATTGATAATTTGCCCAAGTCAAATTTTTCAAAAGTAATGGCAGAGATGGTTAATTATGCTCACACCCCAAAATTTCTCCCAGAACGCCGTTTTTGGGCGTTTTTGAAATAGGGTGAGCGTTTCCAGCTTAGGTTCTTGTTTACTTACGATAGACATAGTGTGCTAACAGACTTAAAAACCATTGGATGTAAAAGATTACTTTTGCAATTAGCTTTGACAAATCTCAACACAGTCTAGATCAGAAGCGGGAAGCAATGGCAACAATGTAATTTACCCTAAATACGATCGTACAGCCTTCATATAAAGACTTGTGTGATTTGACGCAGTAAAAGAAGTATTTAAGGACACAAGTAAGCTAAAACACGCGTAATTAGGGTCTGCTGAAAAAGTTTTTCGTGGGGACAGGGTGTGGGGTGTGGGGTGTAGGGTTTTACCCATTTTCATCTGGTAAGTATCTAAGCACAATTAATTACACATCTAAGCCACTACTCCGTCAGACTTCTGCTGATGTGAGCAAACAGAGAACTGAAAACTCAAATCCGATCCCTAATAGCTGTATCCCGTCTCGGAGTCTCGGAGTCTCGGAGTCTCGGAGTCTCGGAGTCTCAACTAGGAAATTAATTTTGCACGACTACTTATATCAGGAGAGGCACTCATGCAAGAGGCAAAACGGAGAATAAATAATCAGTTTTTAATAACCGGATTTAGTATAAGAAGGGACAGAACCCCGACAGGGGATGTACTATAGAGGGCATGGAAATTAACGACCGACTACAACCCCGGAACTATGCCATCAAATTAGTTACCCCAGAAAACCAACTTGAGCCACATTGCACACTTTTGTCTTTTTGTCAAATTTCATGTTAAGAAAGATGTGACACCGAATCCGTTTTTAATAGTGTGATTAACTCCCAAGTTAGGGATTTTTTTTCCCTGCTCCCTGCTCCTCAGTCTCCTATCCCTTTTAAATAGGATTTAGTATGACTAATGGATAGGCCTGCTACGAATAAGGAAAAATGGTATTGGTGTTGATATTTTGAGCTTATGCTGTCCCATCTGCTTTTTACTTGCGACTTGGTGTGAGATGATGTAGAAAGGCGTGTTCTATGAGAAGGATAAAGAAAAGTAATGGCAGAAATTCAGTTTTCCAGGGGGTTAAAAGAACCAGTTGTTCCCGATATCCGCTTAAGTCGCACTAAAACGGGAGAAAAGGGATCGGCAAAATTTTATTTTGATCAACCGACTATCCTCGGAGATCAACAAACCGAGGAAATCACGGGGATGTATCTCATTGATGAGGAGGGGGAAATCGTCACCAGGGAAGTAAAAGGCAAATTTATCAACGGTAAACCCATGGCGATCGAAGCTACGGTTATTTTTAATTCTCCCGCAGAGTGGGATCGTTTTATGCGTTTTATGGAGCGTTACGGCAGCGAAAACGGTCTAGAATTTACTAAATCCTCCTGATTTTGCCCTTAGCTTCTGGCAATCTGCCAAAAAACCCGCATTCGGGATCGATGCGGGTAGAGGTGAAAAATCAGAGGAAAAACCTATTTATTTAACTCCCAACAATTCCACATCGAAAAGTAAAGTCGCGTTGGGAGGAATCACCCCACCAGCACCCCGCGCACCATAACCCAATTCTGGGGGGATAATTAAGGTACGCTGCCCACCGACTTTCATCGATGCGACTCCCTCATCCCATCCTTTGATCACTTGACCAACTCCAATGGTAAAGGTAAAAGGTTGATTGCGATCCTTAGAACTATCGAATTTTTTGCCGTCTGTGAGGGTCCCCGTGTAGTGAACAGTCACTTTTTGACCTTTTTGGGGAGTTTCTCCAGTTCCTTCCACGATATCGATGTATTTTAGTCCCGAATCGGTGGTGACTGCTTGATCTAAATCCATGGAGATGATTTCCTTATTAATAGTTTGAGTGATAGGGGGTGGAGCGATTTCTGCGGCGATCGCATTGGTTTTTTCCCCTCCACCAAAGAGGGAAGCAGCGATTAAAAATAAGCCACAAACCGCAATAATAGCAAAACTGAGCAAGATTTCGCGCATTGATTTCATAGTTCCCTAACGCCAGAGTTTATTCTCTAAGTCTCTCACCTGTCGTTCTAATCTATCAATCCTTCCCCGCAGTTCGTCCATTTCCGATTGTCGGGGAACCCCTAAATCCTGCAAAATATGGCGAATATAGCGTTCTAAGTTATTCTCGAAGTTTCCCTGTTCAGACTTCATCTGTGTCATCAGATCATCGACAAAGTTTTTAGCCTGATCAGAATTGATTTTACCGTCTTTGACTAATTCATCGCTCACTTCTTTGATCTTTTCTGCCACCATGGAAGTAGTGCCAATACCCATCAGCAGCAATTGTTTAATCCAGTCGCTATTATCCATTGTTTTCACCCCCTTCAAGGAGACGGTGATAAAAATATTCCTATTCCATTATGGACTTTTGCGGCGGTAACGGCAGAGCGATCGAGCAGATAACCCGCCAAGGCTATTCCAGTGGAACTACCCCCATCTAGGTTTAAACCGTCTTTTGCCGCCATTAACAGCAAAATTCGGGCTAATTCGCCTAAAGTTGCCCCCCTTCCCCCGACGCGATTATGGATAGCAACTAGCAAAATTTTTCCTTCTTGGCTAACTGCGATCGCACTGCGGGAAGCTTGTTGATTTTGGAATGCCGGACTAAATTTTTCGGCATTTCCATCTAAAACTATACGTCCATTCTGCAATAATAGGGGGCCAGCACCTAAAATCTGGGGATAATTAGCAAAATCTCTCGGTAGGGTGACGCTATCGAGGTTGACTGTCTCACCAATCTTTAAATTAATATCTGTCTTTCGGCAGATGACTAAATAGCCATTTTCTGGTATGTCTATACTATCCTGTGGCAAAAGATTATTTAATTTCTCCGTTATGCGATCGCCTTGCACGACTAACCCGGTTTCGCGCTCGGTGAGGGGATGATAATTACTTCCCCAATCGCGAGTATAACGACTGCAGCCGGCTGCTACAAAGGCACTATTTAACTGGGTTAGGGGAAAACGTTGTCCGGTGGCAGTAATCAGGGTTTCCTCTAAACTCAGGCGATCGATCCTGATTTTACCACGATTATCCCATGCGATCGCCCCTCGGTTTAAAATTGGTCCGGATAACCATTTGCCATCCACACGAATTGCCCCCAAAGGTAACTGATTATTACGATTAAAAAAGCCACCATTAATCATCGCTACCGCATTACTTTCGCTATTAATCGTGATCAGGGGATTAGTGCCGCGCATTGAGGTGGAATTAGCGGTGATTGGTTTAATAGTTATCTGAGGATTTCTAGGATCGATTTCTAACCAAGTCACGGGAAACCAATCTTTGTCTAACTGGATATATTTTTGATTCCAGATTAATCCTGGTTGCCAAACAATGCGCTTTTCATCCATAGCATCGGGACGAGAATCAATGATAATTCGGGGAGGATTATCCACACTGCTGATCTGTAATCCGTAGGCAGTGGGAAGGTTAATTTTTAAACGACTGATCACCCCATTATTTTCTAAGGAAGTGATCTGAGTGGCTAAGTTATTATTAGAGTTGCCTAGATCATCTTCATCGTTATTTTGATTACTGTTACTGATAGTTTTGGGTTGAAACCTAGAGATAAGCGATTGCTGGGCATTTCCTTCTAGGGTAATCACTGCTTGATTTTTTGCCTGACTAACTTGCCAAAAGGTCGGGCGATCGAGTTGAATAATAATCCTTTGTACTGCTCCATAATTTTCTAGCTGAATATCTTCAATCTGAGGAGCAGGAAAGTTAATATTTAAACTATCGCCATTAATAGTGGTTGTTGCCCCCATTTTTAGTAAAATATCCGTAACGTCTAACCAGCGATCAGAATTGATTAAATTAGCCGATAAAGTTTGTAAATTAAACCAGTTGATCGGTTGCTTTTTGGGATCATTTGTGCTAAGAAAATCCATGCCGAATAATTGTCTTGCTCCCGTGTCACCCATGGCAATTCTGGTACTATTTGCTGCTGTCCACTGTCGCCAAGAAACGGGCAAAGAACGACCATTAAGAATAATTTTTTTTCCCTGTTGCTGGTTTGATAAATCCCTAGAAGCTAAAGTTATTGGTGATCTGTGATCGGCTAAAGATATAGCTGGACTGCCGATAATTATCAAGGAAGTTACCGTTAAACAGATAGATGATAAATTCAGATAATTTAACTTCATAAATATCTCCCTAAATCACCTTGTTTAAGGGGAAATTTGAGGATTTATATTCTTGGCAAGAGAGGCTAGAAGGGACTATATTTTTTTGATCGATAACCTCTAATAATTCTTCAGGTGTTACTACCATCGGTTTAGAGTTATATAGATAACTAGAGGCTTTTTTAAGTTTTTGATCATAGGTAACTAAATAATCACAATTAGCGGCACTACTTAAAATTAAAACATCATTCGAGTGTACCAAAATATTGCGAATATCTCTAGCATTTTGCCAATATTGATCAAGTTTTACTAAATCAAAATCCAAGATAGTCACCTTTTCTTGAATCCGATCGACTATTTCAGGATGATTACGAACTTCTGCCAAAAATAATAACTCTTGTAAAACGATCGCATTAATAGCAAGACAAACGCGATCGAGTATTTCTCGATCAAATAAATGCACACTGGCAAGATCTCCTCGTAGATAAGAAATCAAAACATCAGTATCTAAAAAAACTAGAGGCTTCTCCATTGATTTTCTTCTCCTTGATGATAAAGAGCAATGATTTTTTCCGTGACTTCTGTAATACTGAGATGATCGGTATTAACTTCGATCGCATCTGTGGCTTTTCGCAGGGGTGCTAGGGAGCGATTACTATCCAAATAATCCCTTTTTTCAATCTCTTGGATTAATTCTGCGAGACTAATACCCCCATTTCCCTGCGCTTCTAAGTCTTTTAATCTCCTTCTCGCTCTTTCTTCGGGTGTCGCTGTCAAAAAAATCTTTAATTCCGCTTCTGGGAAAACATTAGTACCAATATCTCGACCTTCCACAACTATTCCCCCCGACATTCCCAGTTGTCTTTGCAGGGTGACTAACTGCTGTCGCACCGCTTTTTGAGCGGCAATTCGGGATACTTGCGCGGTAATTGCGGGAGAGCGAATCTCTAAAGTCACATCCTGCCCATTAATCTTCACTATAGTCACATTTTCGGGACTATCGGCCGGAATTATTTCTATCTTTGCTAAAGATAATAACTCGGCGATGGCCGCTTCTGCGGACAAATCCAGACCAGAATTCACCACTAACCATGTCACCGCGCGATACATCGCACCGGTATCGAGATAGGTTAACCCCAATTTTTCCGCTACTAAGCGCGTGACTGTGGATTTTCCCGCTCCAGCAGGCCCATCAATAGCGATAACTGGCCGACGTTGACACAAGATTATATTATCAATTAAACGGGTTTGACCGATCAATCCAGCGATCGCTAATAAGCCCCTTGTTTCGATCTGCTCGATCGGTTGTAAACTCTGGGGATGGACTAAATCCAGATACTGACAGCGAAATTCTGGTACTTTGTCGAGATTTTTTTGGACAATAGCCAGCAGTTTTTCCCTTTGTCTTTCCCCTAAACGAAAACTTTCGAGAGCTAATTGCAAACTTTGGGGGATAATTGTCGCTTTTTCCCTTTCTATGGCTGATAGATACTGATTGCGAGAACTAACGGCTAATCCCGATGTTTCTCGCACTGTAGCACAAGCGCGAATCTCGATCGCTAAATTTAAATCCCTGACTAATTGCCGGATAATCGCTAACTGTTGGGCATCCTTTTCGCCAAAATAGGCGATCGTCGGTGCAATAATATTAAACAACCGCGTGACAATTGTGGCTACTCCCTGAAAATGCCCCGGACGAAAAGCACTACATAACCCGCTAGTCAGAGAAATCGGGGGAAAAACTGCGGTTATGCTGTCAGAATCACCAATTCCTAAAGTTTCCACGCTAGGAGCAAAAATAGCAGCAACTCCCAAGGATTCACACAACTGGCGATCGCTGTCAAGGCTGCGGGGATAGCAAGAAAAATCCTCTGTGGGGGCAAATTGTAGAGGATTAACAAAAATACTAACCACAGTTACCTCCGCTTCCGTCACTGCGCGTCGAATTAGACTAGCATGACCTTTATGGAGAGCGCCCATGGTTGGTACAAGGGCAATACTGTGATCATGGCGATAATCAGCCAAAAAAGTGCGTAAACCGGGGATTGTTGTGAATATTTGCACAGGGTTCACTCCTTTAATAGCCTATTCCACTACTATTCGCCAGGGGATGCTGCCCGATGATCGATTCGGCTGCTTCCGGGGAATCGGCTTTAAATAATAACATCCCATCGCCTCTTTCTGTCCAATAACTCGTTTTTGTCTCCTGTCGGCTCTCTTGGGTTTGGTGGGTAAAATGTATTTTATAAGATATATTCCCGCCAGCGAGCGACTGGAACGAACCACAAAGACACAAAGGACACAAAGATTGATCGGTTCTATATAAGTTAAACTGGTCGCAACGCGCTCGCTACGCGAGATCACACAAAGAATAAGAGAGGCTCCTGTGCTGTCTCGGTTAACCCCTGCATATATGCTTGTTTGACAAATCGGGGCATAATTTTTTTTCAGGACATTGACTGGTGAGCAACCCGAAAATTCTATAGATTAATGGCAAAAAAGACTTGACAAAATCCCTCGATTTGACTTATACTTTTTAGTATAATGGGAATCCGTGCCAAAATATATATAAGCCTTTTTTAGTGGGTAGAATTAAATATAAGATGAACGTAGGTTGGGTTGAAGCATGAAACCCAACGCCTATTTTTAAATAGTTTCTGCAATTACAAACCCAAAAAAAACTTGAAACAATATCAATTAATACACTTGATCAGTTAATCGAATACGGAAACTTCTATAGAGTCGAGGGGGAATTAATCAGCAGTAATCAAGTTCCCCTATCCGTTGTCACGATTTGGCTAAAACGAAACCTAGATCATCAATTTCAATTTATCACCCTCAAACCCCGAAAGGAAAAATAAACCATGGCGCAACTATACGAAGAAGTAACCCTAGCCCGCGACGTTCCCGAATACAATCTTAAGCAGGGTGATTCGGCGATTCTTGTCGATATAGTTGCCCATCCGAAGGAGGGTGAGGAAGGATATGTTTTAGAACTATTCAACGAAGTCGAGGAATCAGTTAACGTCGTCATTGTCCCGAAATCGGCGATTCAAGAAGAGGAAAAAGAAGGTTCCTCGTTACTTGGTATGGTTCGATATGGGGGCATAAATTGACTAAATCCTTATCTGGCAAGAGACTTAATTGATTAGTTCGTTCTAAAGCGAAAACAATTGACAAAAATCGCAGCAATGTCTGTCTCTATCGGGGTTTCATTCCTTATAACCCCCTCCGTTGCGTGGCACAAATAGATTAATGGCAAAAAAGACTTGACAAAATCCCTCGATTTGACCTGTACTTTCTAGTATAATGGGAATCTGTGCCGAAATATATATAAGCCTTTTTAGTTCCGATAATTAAGTGGTTCTGATTAAATAGAAGATAGATTTTGTCTTTGATCCCCTTGCCCCCTAGGGTTGATTCATAGTAGGGTTGATTCATGAATCAGCCCTACCTTGAGGGGGTTTGGTCCCCCCTGCCTCCCTTGATAAGGGGGGATCCCCCCTTAATCCCCCCTTGATAAGGGGGGTTTGATCCCCCCTGCCCCCCTTGATAAGGGGGGTGTTTGACAGTTAGCACCTACCTACTTAATAAACCATCACCGGGTAAATAGCCAGAGATAAAAATTATGAAGGAAAGCACCGTCCCCACCATTAATCTCGCCCCTAAACTCAGACGCGATTTATCTTTATGGAATCCCTTTGATTATCTTTTGCT
>NZ_JADBVM010000276.1:0-7283 GCF_020244875.1 Microcystis sp. M44BS1 | reverse complement strand
ATAACTGATAACTGATAACTGATAACTGATAACTGATAACTGATAACTGATAACTGATAACTGATAACTGATAACTGATAACTGATAACTGATAACTGATAACTGATAACTGATAACTGATAACTGATAATTAATAACTGTTATTTTTCTGCTGCCCAACCGTCGGGAGTGTAGGTTTTTAATGCCAAAGCATGGATGGCTTCGGTAGCCAGTGCCGATTGTAAAGCGCCATAAACCATTTGATGCTGTTTAACGCGGGTTTTGCCAGCAAATTCGCCGGAAATAACCACCGCTTCCAAATGATCGCCACCTCCCGTTAAATCCCGAATCATCACCTGTGCATCGGGGATTTGTTCTTGAATCATCGCTTCTACTTGACGAAAGTCAACCATCGTAACTCCTCAAAACAATTTAAAGATACTCTGTCCCATTGTTACCGAAAGCTCGTCAATGGGGATAAAATTCACTGCTTTGGGGGGGGATTGCTAGGAGTTGCGGAGGTGGGAGTCGGTGCGGAGATGGGTGTGCTGACAAATCCCATCTCGTAGAGTTGTTGATAGCTTTTTTGTCCTAATTCACTGGTGGGGTTTTGGGATTGAATCACCTGAATTAACAAAGGAACCGCCAATTCTGGCTGATTTTGCGCCCTATGGACCAAAGCAAGCTTATAGGTGGCTTCATCCCGCATTTGTCCGGTGTTTAAAGCACTTTGACGCTGAGAATCGAATACTTTTGGGTCAATTCCTGAGAAACTATTAGCTAATTGCAGATGATAGTTAGATAGTTGGTTAAAAATCCGGCGCGCTTGATTGAGTTTGTCCACAGCGACATCGTATTTAGCGGCATTAATAGCGGCGTTCGCTTCTTCCACTAAACGTTGTCCCCCCTGAAGACTCAGGACACTATCGGCTTGATTTAAGGGTTTTAATTCGTTAGGATCACTGGCAGGAGTGTTAGAGTCGGGGGTTTGTGCTTGTCCGTTAGGTGCGATCGCAATCACTAAACCGATCACCAAAGTGAGCAGATAAATTAAACTATAAGGCTGTTTTCGCTTAACCATAAAATTTCTCGACTTAATGTTCCTGAGGGGAACGGCTATTTTTTTCGACATCGACAACTGACCTATAGTAGCTTTTTTGGGGCAGTTTCGATCCTACCCCAGCTTTCTAGACGTTAGCTCTAGCGGTTTTGTCGCCATGGCAAGCGATGATTTTTCTTGAAAAATCAGTACAAGTCCCCAAAAAGTTAGTTTATTCCCCCCGATTAATGGTTTAAATACCGATAATTCACTCGTTGGAAGGCTGTCCAGATAGAATAAAGAGAAAGTAGGAGTTTAGTTGAAATGTCTTTATCACTGATTACCCGTAAATTTACGGTGGAAGAATACGAAAAAATGGCAACCCAGGGAATAATCAAACCCGATGAAAAAGTGGAATTAATTCGAGGAGAAATTATCAAAATGTCACCGATGGGAACCCGTCATGCTGCTGGTATAGATAGATTAATACAATTATTCTATCAAAAGTTAGGACAGAAAATTATTCTCAGAGTGCAAAATCCGATTAGATTAAATAATAATTCTCAACCAGAACCAGATTTAAGTTTACTAATACCTCGATCGGATTTTTATGTTGCTGCCCATCCTTGTCCTCAAGATATCTATTTAATTATTGAAGTTTCTGATTCTACCATCGATTATGATCGCTATACTAAAATCCCTCTTTATGCGGAGGCAAATATTCAAGAAGTTTGGATTATAAATCTCAAGGAAGAATGTTTAGAAGTTTATCGCCATCCTCTGAATGGTAGTTATCAAGCTATGCAGAAATATTATCGAGGTGAAAGTGTTTTTATTGAATCCTTTCCCGATATAAAATTCACTATTGCAGAAATTTTAGGAGTTTAGATGAACGTAGGTTGGGTTGAAGCATGAAACCCAACGCCCCGATGGGTTACGCTACCGCTAACCCATCCTACAAATGATTGTGCCTCCCTACTTAGAATTCACTATTGCAGAAATCTTAGGAGTTTAGTTAAAATGTCTTTATCACTGATTACCCGTAAATTTACGGTGGAAGAATACGAAAAAATGGCAACCGAGGGAATAATCAAACCCGATGAAAAAGTGGAATTAATTCGAGGAGAAATTATCAAAATGTCACCGATGGGAACCCGTCATGCTGCCAGTATTTATCGATTAACACAGTTATTTTATCGAAAATTTGGCGATCTTATTCTCTTAGGAGTGCAAAATCCGATTAGATTAAATAATAATTCTCAACCAGAACCAGATTTAAGTTTACTAATACCTCGATCAGATTTTTATGTTGCTGCCTATCCTTGTCCTCAAGATATCTATTTAATTATTGAAGTTTCTGATTCTACCCTCGATTATGATCGCTATACTAAAATCCCTCTTTATGCAGAAGCAAATATTAAAGAGGTTTGGATTATAAATCTCAAGGAAGAATGTTTAGAAGTTTATCGCCATCCTCTGAATGGTAGTTATCAAGCTATGCAGAAATATTATCGAGGTGAAAGTATTTTTATTGAGTCCTTTCCAGAAATAGAGTTAACTTTAATTGAAATACTCGGTAATATTTGTTAAATTAAATTATAGAGCGTTTCTTATACTATTTTCTTTATTTCTGAGTAGGTAGGCGTTAAAAATTATCAGACACCCCCCTTATCAAGGGTGGCAGGGGGGATCGAACCTAAAATCCATTTTTAATTTAATTATATTATAACCAGCTACTTGGCAGGCATCCTACTATTATTTTTCTAAGAGATGACGGTACTTTTCTTGGAGATTTTCCGTTGCTTTGGTTAATTTCCCCTTTTCGTCTTGGAGACACCATCAGCACCTGCGCTAACACCCACACCAGCAGTAACTAAGGCAGCCGCACCAAGAATAATCGGGATAATAAAGATCATGACCGAAAAGCTCCTAGTCTATCCAGTTTTGTAAAATTCTACCAACATAGTTAAAAAAAATCAAGAATTATATCGGTAGAATCACTGAATAGCTGATAGCTGGTAGCTGAGGATTTATAACTTGCGTTCGTAACTTAACAAGGTATTTTTTAATAACATTGCCACCGTCATCGGACCGACACCCCCGGGGACAGGAGTAAGATAACTAGCTACTTCTAAAACCCCAGCATAGTCCACATCCCCCACCAAACGGTCAGCGACGCGATTAATCCCCACATCCACCACCACTGCACCCGGTTTTACCATATCCGGGGTGATTAAATTCGCTTTACCGACCGCAGGTACTAAAATATCAGCACTTCTGGTTATTTCTGCCAGATTTTCCGTGCGTGAGTGAGCAATAGTTACCGTAGCGTTTTCCTCCAATAACATTAAAGCTAAAGGTTTCCCCACTAGAATACTGCGACCCAGCACCACTGCGTGCTTACCGGCTATGGGAATATTATATTCTTTCAGCAGTGCCATGACCCCCGCAGGAGTACAACTGCGGATACAGTCCTCACCCCGCACTAAACCGCCTAAATTGAGAGGATGTAAACCATCAGCATCTTTTTTCGGGTCAATTTGGTAGAGAAGGGAAACCGCATCTAAATGCTTGGGTAAGGGTAATTGAATTAAAATCCCGTCCACCCGCTCATCTTGATTGAGACGGACAATTTCCGCTAAAATTTCTAGTTCACTTGTATCGGTAGGAAAATGACGACCAAAAGAGGCCATGCCGATTTTAGTACAAGCTTTCTCCTTATTGCGTACATAAACGGCACTAGCAGGATTATCCCCCACCATCAACACCGCTAACCCCGGAGGTCTTCCCATTGGAGATTTTAGCGTCTGGATGCGCTCTCCTAGACCAAGCTGGATTTTTTGAGCTAAGGCTTTCCCGTCGAGAATTTGGCAAGTAGTTACGGACATTCTATGATAATACCGAGAACAAAAATCTTTCGGATCCATTCTATGGTCAAAAAGATTGGCTAATCGCACTCGTTAAGGTTAAAGCAAGAATGTCTATCCAGACTCGTGTAGGGCGCATCAGCAGTTTATTATTATTGCTAGGGTTATTCGGTTGTAGTACCCTTGCTGACCTCGGTATTGCCGTTCCCTACATCGGTGATCCTCCCCTAACAGCGATCGAGCAATTACAGGAAAAACCAAAAGGCGCTTTAGTTTATCTTAGGGGAACTGTCAGCAATTATGCCCCTTTTTTAGCGGGAGGGGCCTATCTTTTGCAGGATAGGTCCGGTAAGATTTGGATTCGCACCAATAGCAATAAATTACCCCGTCAAGGCGAGGAAATCGTCATTAAGGGCAAAATTGACTTTGAAGCTATTCCCCAGGGTTCTCAAACCGTTAACGAAATGTATGTAGTGGAATTAGAACAGATGGATGCAGTAGCGGTTAATTCTCTTCCCACTCCTTCCCCGTCCCCAGAAATTAAACCTTCCCCCACCTCGGAAGTTAAACCCCCAGAAAATAATTCTCCCCCAGTCTCAACTAAACCCCTAGAAAATCCCCGACAGGTGACAATTCCCACCGCAACCGCAACAAAACCCCCAGAAACTCCCGTCGTTACCCCCGTTAAACCCAATCCCCCCGCAGTGATTAAACCCGTCCCAGATCCCCTCGATGCTTTCTTTTTACCCCATAAACAAAACGAGAAATAGTAATCAGTAATCAGTAATCAGTAGCGGGGTAAACAGATGGAGAGTAAAGTTTATGACAAAGCTTATAAATTTGCCATTAGGATTGTTAAAGGCTATAAATATTTGTGTGAAACTAAACAAGAATATATTTTGTCAAAACAGCTATTAAGGAGTGGCACTTCAATCGGGGCTAACATTGCCGAGGCTAATGGAGCTATTTCTCAAGCTGATTTTCGAGCTAAAATGTCAATAGCTTATAAAGAATGTCTAGAAACAAAGTATTGGCTGTCTCTATTGAAAGACACGAATTACATAGAGGAAAGAGCCTTTCAAAGTATTAATGATGACGCGGAGGAAATTGGGAAAATGCTTTGGGCTATTTAAAAACCTGCCAAGAAAATACCAAAAACCGATAACTGATAACCGATAACTGATAACCGATAACTGATAACCGATAACTGATAACTGATGATATTTGTTGCTTTGGCGATTTTAGAACAGGACGGTCGCTTTTTAATGCAGTTGCGCGACGACATCCCGACGATTCTCTATCCGGGGGTGTGGGGTTTATTTGGTGGTCACTTAGAAGCGGGTGAAAGTCCAGAAATAGGGTTAAAACGAGAGTTAAAAGAAGAAATTAACTACGAAGCCCCTAGTTTACGCCATTTTCGCTGTTATAACGATGATAATCTCTCTCGTTATCTTTATCATGTACCCCTGACCCTGGAATTAGAAAAATTAGTGCAAACGGAAGGACAAGATTTAGCCTTATTACCCCCGGCTGCCATCCTTCAAGGGGAATACTATTCCCAGAAGATTAATCAGACTCGTCCTTTAGGAAAAATTCATCGCCAGATATTGCTCGATTTTATAGAACTAGAATTATAGTGGATGTTAGAGCCAGACAAGGAACTCCCTTATCTATACGGAAGTCGTAGTTAACACTGCTTCTCACCTCCCTCGAAGGCAAAATGCTCCCGCTTTTTGAATGGCTTTATTGAAACGTCAATCTTATTTTGGCCTTGTCTTTATGAACCAGTCGCGTCCCTCGTTCGTTTCCGTGCAGAAACTCCTATCTGGAGGTGCGATCGCTACCCTAGCAGTTAGTTCCCTGATGGTCCTCACCCCCGCAGCCAAAGGGGAAAAACCCTTAGAAGATAACCCGAAAGCAGTCATCGACCAGGTTTGGCAAATTGTTAATAATGAATTTGTAGATCGTGGTTTTCATCAAATTGACTGGCAAAAAAAACGTCAAGAATTGTTAAGCAGAAATTATACCAATTCCCAACAAGCTTACACGGCAATTCGGGAAACTTTAAAGGAATTGGGTGATACTTATACCCGTTTTTTAACCCCTAGGGAATTTTCTGTCCTCACCAGTCAAACTTCCGGAGAATTATCGGGAATTGGGGTACGTTTAGCTCTCGATAAACGCACTAGCGATCTGGTTGTTGTCGATACGGTGAAAAAATCCCCCGCCAAGGAAGCGGGAGTGAAAAGCGGCGATCGCCTGATCAGAATTAATGGCAAACCCACCGCTTTAATGACCCTAGAACAGGCAATGGAGGCACTACAGGGAGAAGTGGGTACTAGCGTTAGTTTACAGCTTGCCCGTCCCGATCAAGGGGTATTTGAAGTGACTTTGACCAGGGTAGATATCGAAATTCCCTCCGTTAGCTATACCCTTAAACAGGAAGGTGGGGTGAAAGTTGGTTATATTAAACTGGATGAATTTAGTTCCCACGCAGCCGAACAAATGAAACAGGCGATCGAGGAATTAAGTCAACAACAGATATCTGGCTATGTTCTCGATCTGCGGGGCAACCCCGGCGGTTTACTATTTGCTAGTGTCGATATCGCTCGTATGTGGATGAAACAGGGCAAAATCGTTAGCACCATCGATCGACGGGGCGGAGATCGTCAATTTATCGCCAATAACACCGCTATTACCGATTTACCCCTAGTAGTCTTGGTTAATAAAGGTTCAGCGAGTGCCAGCGAAATCCTCGCCGGAGCGCTAAAAGAAAATGGCCGGGCGACTTTAGTAGGTACATCGACCTATGGCAAGAGTACCGTCCAATCGGTACACACCCTCTCCGACGGTTCCGGTTTAGCGGTGACAATTGCTCGTTATTATCCCCCCAACGGCGAAAATATCTACAAAAAAGGCATTAAACCCGATGTGCAGATCGAGTTAACCCAGGAACAACAGCTGCGCTTCCGCGATGATCCTTCTTTGCTGGGAACTAAGGATGATCCCCAGTATCAACAGGCGATCTCACTCCTACAATCCCATAGTGTCAAACGTCCCGGCACCGGCAATCTCAATAACCCTTTGAGTAGTCGAGCCGAATAATTGTCCTCAATAATGTCTAAGTAGGTAGGTGGAATTAAATATAAGATGAACGTAGGTTGGGTGGAAGCATGAAACCCAACGCCCGCTCATGTTACGCTACCGCTAACCCATCCTACAAATAATTGTGCCTCCCTACTTAGGGTTTGCGGCAAAAAGTACGGGCGAAGCATTCGGATAGAAAATCTCCGGTTTCACCGATAGGTTATTGCCCGAATGCTTCGCCCCTACAGGACGCGGGCCGATGAAGACGCAAGGTTTTGAAGCACGATTCTTTCAAAATCTTGCACCAGTTT
>NZ_JADBVM010000275.1:0-3016 GCF_020244875.1 Microcystis sp. M44BS1 | reverse complement strand
AATAGCGACTCTTGTTCGGGTGTGGGGTAAAATCGGTAAGAATAGGCTTTTTCCATGTCTCACATTTTAGCATATATTTCGTAAACGATGCTCATATTTAACAGTAAAGCCGTCGTAGAACGACGGGGTTTCAGACCCAAAATTTTCGATGAGATACAGAAAAGTAGTCCTGTGACTTGGGATTAGCTTGGCTCTTCTCGACTTTGTGTGATAATTTTTGCTTATGAAATCGTGAAATGTTTACTGGGAAAGACTTTTAGGACTATTTGGTTAAATAAACTATCAGTATAGACCTCGTTTCCACACAGAAACCAGAAGAGCCATTAGTTTTGCTCAAGACTTTTAAATTAACTAAAATTATCGCACACAACCCTTGTCTAAAACCTATCCCTTATAGAGATCTTGCTTAACAATTTGGTCAGTCAGGACTCCAACCCTTATTCTGACTTGATTTCAGTTTTTTCTTTGTCATTAAGGGTGTCAACAAGGAATATTACAGATTGTTAACCGAGTCTTGAAAGCCCTGTGCTACAAAGGTTTGAAATGTTAAGAAAGATGTGACTAATGGACAGGTCTAAAACCTCGCTCCTGGTTGGCGAAAAGTTTTTGGAGCGGAGTATAAATCCCCGTTACAAAAACGGACTCCTGCCCTCCGCTTGCTGCCTTCGTTAATTATTAACATAGACCGGGCGATGGTGGGGGAAAGAGGGTGAGCGCCCAGGGACAAATCCGAAACCTAGCTGCTAACAAGCGAAAAAGTTGGGTTAGTATGAGGGGAGATTACCCTCTGAGGAGTTGCACTAATTATATGGACATCAAATTAATCCTGTTGGCACTAACGGCTGTATTCACCGTCTCTTGTCTCTTTTTCGGCACCCGCAACGGTTTTTATGATAGCGATAACTACGATGGCAACGGTTCCGCTCACTAACCAGTCATCATAATCAGGGTTGCCATGGTTCAACGCTCTACTGCTGTCTGGGGGTCAAAATCCCTTTTATCCTGTTTACCTTTTGGTGTCGGTCACGCATCAGAAGGGGTTTGTCTCCTACTGAAAATCGGTCCCTATCGCATACTTTTAGATTGCGGTTTGGCCGATATGCAACCCCTCACCCAAAATAAAAAACCCCCCGTGGATCTGGTGTTCTGTAGTCATGCCCACAGCGATCACATCCGTGGGTTAATGGCTCTCCATCAGACCTATCCCCAATTGCCAGTTTATGCCAGTGAGGTGACAGTACAACTGCTGCCCCTACAATGGCCCGATTCTGCCGAGGAAATCGACAGTTTCTGTCAGGGTTGGCCATGGCGATCACCGTTCGCTCTCTTTGATGATCTCACCGTCGAGATTTTTCCGGCCGGCCACCTACCCGGGGCCGCCGTAGTCCTGTTCACCTACAAAACCCCCAAACGCACCTATAAAGTCCTCTATACCGGCGATTTTTCCCTATCTAATTTTCAACTGGTGGAAGGATTATCGATCGATCTGCTGCGGGGAATATCCCCCGATGTGCTGATTATTGAAGGCAGTTACGGCACAGAACGCCATCCCCACCGACGACAGCAGGAAAAACAGTTGATGAATCGCATCTATCATGCGATCGCTGAGGGGCAAAATGTTTTACTACCCGTCCCCGCTTTGGGATTGGGTCAAGAAATTTTAAAATTACTGCGATCGCACCACCAATTCACGGGCCGCGACATTGATATCTGGGTTGGGGGCAAGATCGCTAAAGCCTGCGATGCCTACCTAGAAATTTTACCACAATTTCCCGCATCTGTCCAGAATTTTGCCAAACATCAGCCCTTATTTTGGGATGAGCGCATCTGTCCCCGGTTGCGAAGGTTGCCAGAAAAACCGACACCTCTAGGGGGAACCACTCCGATCATTTTACTAATCGATCGCCTAGAGGAGGTGAGTAAATATCTGCAAGGGGATAAACCCTGGTTAATCTTAGTTCCCCAACACCTGCACGATATCAACCTAGAGAATCCCCGATTAAAAGCGGCACAGCGTTCGCGATTAATTAGCCAAGAAACCTATCTACTCGCGGAACATAGCGATAGTCGCAACACCACCCAACTAATCCATAACCTGCGACCGCAGCATATCATGTTCGTCCATGGCTCGCCCCTATATCTAGCGGATTTGACCAGTTTAGAAGAATTACAAAGCCGTTATCAACTCCATTCTCCGGCCGTGGGAACCCTGGTAGAATTGCCTATTGGCGATCGCTTTCTGCAACCGACACCCCCGGCCCCCAGTCACTATGAGGGAGAATTAAATGAATCGGATTCGATCATCACTATCACTTTACCAGAGCCGATCACCCGGGATCCCCGGTGGAGTAATTTCGCCGATACGGGACTGGTAGAAGCGCGCTGGCAAGGGGAAGAATTATTATTGCGGGGAGTCTCCCAACGGGAATTATTAAGCGAGAGTCCCAATCGTATCACCAAAGCTTTAGAGGAGATGGATTGCTGTCGTGTCTGTGTCCACTACAAAAGTCAGCGCTGCTGGAATCCCACTTCTCCCCTCTACGGTTTTAAAGTGGTTGCCGAAGGCTATTGTCCCGTTTTTGAGGCCAATATATAATTAGGGAGGCACAATTATTTGTAGGATGGGTTAGCGGTAGCGTAACATAATCGGGCGTTGGGTTTCATGCTTCAACCCAACCTACGTTCATCTTATATTTAATTCCACCCACCTACTTAATTAGGGCTGGCTGAAAAAGGTTGAGGGTTAGGAGTCAGTATTCCTGGACTTGCTCCATACAGAAATACTAAAAAATTAACAAAACCCTTATGAAGATTTTAACTCAGGCTCTGTAAGACTTTTAGCCATAGCTAGTATAATACTAGGGGGGAGGTTCAGAAATAAAAGCATGAAAACTGACACGATTTTTTATCAACTCTTTCAATCATTCCCCTCTATCTTCTTTGAATTAATTCAACTCCCTATCAACGAAGCCAATAACTACCGCTTTGACTCAGTGGAAGTCAAACAACTTTCCTT
>NZ_JADBVM010000274.1:0-6259 GCF_020244875.1 Microcystis sp. M44BS1 | reverse complement strand
GAAATGGGGCGAAAGTCTGTGGACTCTGTGTAAGACAGTACATGGTTTTTTAACTGTGGTATGCGACGGTGGTGGAAGCAGAAACTTAAATCGTGAGGTTTAGGAATCGCCGCACTTTTAGGGCGGCGAGGATGTCAAGAAGCACCTTTTCCTTTGAGCGAGAGAATGCGATCTGGCGTAGCGAGCGCTTTGCGTTCGCTCTACTTGGTGTTGTTTTTGGCCTGTTCGATCTTGCCTGCGATCGCATCCAGCCTGGCTTTGATTCTGGTCATCCACTGGTTAAACTCGGCCGACTGCCGGTCGATAGCTTCCTTCCGTAGCCTTATCTCTTCGGTTGTTTTTTCGTGGGCTTCTAACCGGATATTTAATTCTGCAATCATCATTGCCTCAAGTATCTATTGGTTTGTTTATTTGTTAGGGAGGAGGCATCTCATTTGTGCAAGTGAGTAATTATACTTGTCGATGAAACTTGCTTCTAGCAAGGCTTTCAAAATAGCTTGACATAAAACTTAATTTAGGAGTTACAAAGGTGAGATGCTCCCGATCGCTTTTAACATATTGCAAAGATAATCGCTGTAACCAACTCTCTTTTAAGCCATCTTCAATATCATATACATACAGAATGTTACTGGGATTTTGTAAAAGAGAAATTATTCCTTTGGTCACACTGATTAGATTAGTTGTGAATAGCATATAAACTCTCCTAAGTCAGAAAAAAGAGTGAGAATAATCGAAAAAAAACTGATAACCAATAACTGAGAAAAACTACTCCTTATAAGGATCGTACTGAGTCAATATCCGTTCTAACTTTACTTCGTCAATGCGATTAATTAAGCGTTTAGATTCTTCGACATCGCGGACAGTTTTTGATAAATTAATGGTGGAACCGACGCTAAATAGTAAACCCATGCCTAAATAACCTTTAATCCACGGATCTACTGGTAGATAAATAACTCCTAAAGAAGTGGCAGAAATAGAGACAATAAAAGATAACCAAGTTTGAAAAATCCACGCTTGAGTATGACTGGGAGCAGTACCGTATTTTTTATCGTTCATAATCGTCTCCTAAATGTTTCTGGAACCATTCTGTCGGTTCTAGAGGTGCAACAACAATGAGCGCTATCTAGTAGGGGGAGGGTTGAGAACTGGGGTGAAGTGGGGTGAAGTGGGGTGAAGTATCAAGTATAATCGTTGTCAGAATCTAGGAGCAAAAAGATGGAGATTAAACATCTGAAAATTTGGTTTTCTTGGGAAAAACAAGAACAAATGATCGAGTGCTTGGTGGGGAGAGTGGGATTAACCCGGGTGCGTGCCACTTGTTTTCTGCGTCTCTGGATTTATGCGATCGCCAAGGAGGGACAGGCAAAACCCCCTTTATCCCAGTTAATTTTTCCCACCACTGCCATTATCTGTACCCATCGGCAAGCATCGGATTTATTTTATCAGGATCAGGATCAGGGCAGCGAACGCTCGGCGGGTATGATGTTAGATAAATTAGCGGCCCTTGGTTTAATCGAAAAAATTTTTGACGGCAACACAACCAGAATTAAAATCAAGCCAATTACGGGGATTTTAGAGCCTGATAGCTCGGAATCATCTGTAGAATTGCAATTAGATCAATTTAATCCCCGTTGTGATGCGATTCCTGTGGCTAACTTGCTGACACGCAATTATAACTGGATGAATCGCAATGCTGAAGCAATTCCCCATCGCATTTCTCGTCTGTTGCGGGGTTGGGCAAAAGATTACACTACAGGTATGCGAGTTTTGCGTCGGGTAGATAATCTTAATCCCGTCGGTTTTTATCTCCTCTATCCCACCGCAAACGAGTCGGAAGCGAATTTTTTTTCCTCTCCTAACAAGAGTTTACATCTAAGTGCGATCAATGAACAGGATCCTTTTAAAATGGCATCCGTGGGAGATGAAAATTGTCTTTCGGTATTTATTCGCAGTTGGATGATTGATGCTAATTATTTAGAAAAATATCGTTTAATTTTTCTGCAAGATGCCCAAAAAACTCTCCAGATAATGACCTTAGATTTTCCTAATCTCTGCGATTTACATACTTTGATTATTCATCCCGATTATGAGAAATTAGCCGCAGCCTTGGGATTTCAAAAAACTATTCAGGAATCCCCAAACTCTATTTATTGGATGTATTTAGGACTCGATCGCTTTTTATCCCTAGATATGAGTGCAATTCAATTTTAATCGGGAGTGGGGAGTAGGGGGAAAAAATCCATAACTGGGTTTTTGAAGTTCGATCGAGAGTTAGTCGTAATATTAAAAACGGATTTGGTATAACATCTTGTCAATAAGTATTGTTATAATAATGACATCAATCAAGCTATAGTCGCCTATGTCTGAACAATTGATCGCTAATCTTGCTAATGCCTTTAAACCAGTTCCTTTACCTGCCGATAGTCCCTTTTATGTGGATCTAAAAGCAGTGAGAGCGGATGCCGATGTTTGTCAAGATTTAGGCAGAAAAATTATTCGTGCGCTGCCAACAGACTACACCCATCAACTCTACACAGGACATCGAGGAGGGGGGAAATCAACGGAATTATTGCGGCTGAAAAAATATCTAGAGCAAAAAAATTGTTTTGTTGTTTATTTTGCCGCAGATGAAGACGATATCGATCCAGAAGATGCTCAATATACAGATATTCTCATTGCCTGTACGCGCCATTTATTAGAACAACTAAAACAGGCTAATTCAACCCCTTTAAAAAACTGGATAAAATCCCGTTGGCAGGATTTAATTGACTTAGCTTTAACAGAGATTAAAGTGGAAGATGTCAAATTAGAAACGGGAGACTTGATTAAATACTTTGGTAAATTATCTGCGGCGATTCGGGCAATTCCTAGTCAAAGACAAGAAATAAGAAATAAAATCAATCCTCATACTGTTACGCTGTTAACAGCACTAAATGAGTTTATTGATAATAGCAAAACTGTCTTAGATGATTCAACAAAATTAGTGGTAATTGTTGATAACTTAGATCGGATTGTACCGATATATCGGCGAGATCATAAAACTAATCATGATGAGATTTTTTTAGATCGAGCTAATCAATTAAAGGGGTTAAATTGTCATTTGATCTATACTATACCTATTTCAATGGCCTATTCTAATCGGGCCAATGATCTACGCGATATTTATGATAATGACCCGATGGTTTTACCGATGATTATGCTTCGCAATCTTGATCGTACTATTAATCCCGATGGTATGGCAAAAATTAAGGCTATTATTGAGAAAAGAACGCGGCAATTTTTACCGACGAAAAAGCTAGAAACAGATATTTTTGAAAGTCAATAAGTTCTAGAGCGATTATGTTTAATGACTGGAGGTCATGTACGAAACCTAATTTTATTAATGCAAACCGCTTTAGATCATGTGGATGCTTTACCTATTACCGCAAAAGCTGCTCAAAGAGCAATAACTCAAGCTAGAGATGTCTATCAGAGAACAGTAGAACACGAGCAGTGGAAAATTCTGGCTAAGGTATATCTTACCAACGAAATTCAAAATGATGAAGCTCATCGTAAATTATTATTCAATCGTTGTATTTTACAATATGCTTATTTTGATGCAGATGCAGAGTTAAAAAGTTGGTATGATGTGCATCCTTTAATTACCGAAATTAAGGAGTTTAAAGACGCAATCCTCAGCCAACCCACACCGGGAGGAGTATAATAATGACAAACCCAAAAGTAAAACCCTTAACTAACTCTCAGGAGTCGGATTTTGAAGGATTGCCAGAAGAGCAACCCCTAACAGCAGCAGAATCCTATCAATCATTACTGCGATCGCTGAGACGAAAAAATGGCTTTAATTTACTCTTTGTTCGCTGTTCTCCCGTGCAAGCTGATGAAATTATTCGGGGAATCAGTCAAGATTTACCTAATAAAAATATTCGAGTCCTGCAGCTTGATTCAGAAACCGATAATTTGTATGAGAAAATTGTCGATCTACCAAATTATACCAATCTAAACATTCTTTTTGTGCGCGGTTTAGAAAATGCACTACTGCGCTACGAAGAAGCGGAAAGTCAAGGCTATTTCTTGTCGAGTCAAAGTCCGGTTTATGGGGGAACTTGGGCCGGAGTTCCTAAGATTTTAGGCTATTTAAACCTATCCCGTGAGCGATTTGAGCGGCAATTTCCCTTTACTTTAGTATTCTTATTGCCGGAATTTGCCTTGCGGTATTTTATTCGTCGTGCGTCGGATTTTTTTGATTGGTATTCGGGAGTTTATGAATTTCCGACGGATAAGGACATATTGGAAAGAGAAATTATAAGACTGGTTTATTTAGACGGCGATCTCGATACCTATAAGCAATTCACTCCCCAACAACGACAGGAAAAGTTAGCCGAAATTAAAGCCTATTTAAGCGATTCCCCATCTCTCGATCCTATTAGAGCATATGAATTGTGGAATGAAAAAGGCTTAATTCATGCAATGGGAAAAGAATACGAACAAGCGATCGCATCCTGGGATCGAGCTTTAGAATTTAAACCCGATGACCCTGAAGCTTGGAACAACCGAGGGAATGCGTTAGCTAATTTAGGCAGATTGGCAGAAGCGATCGCATCCTACGATCGAGCTTTAGAAATTAAACCCGATGACCCTGATGCTTGGAACTACCGAGGGAATGCGTTAGCTGATTTAGGCAGATTAGAAGAAGCGATCGCATCCTGGGTTCGAGCTTTAGAAATTAAACCCGATGACCATCAAGCTTGGTACAACCGAGGGGTTGCGTTGGGTAATTTAGGCAGATTTGAACAAGCGATCGCATCCTACGATCGAGCTTTAGAAATTAAACCCGATTACCCTGATGCTTGGAACAACCGAGGGATTGCGTTGGGTAATTTAGGCAGATTTGAACAAGCGATCGCATCCTACGATCGAGCTTTAGAATTTAAACCCGATTACCCTGATGCTTGGAACAACCGAGGGATTGCGTTACATAATTTAGGCAGATTTGAACAAGCGATCGCATCCTGGGATCGAGCTATTAAAATTAATTCAAATGATGCTAATGCTTACTACAATAAAGCTTGCTGTTATGGCTTACAAAACAATGTGGAATTAGCTATCGAAAACTTACAACGCGCCATCAATCTTGATGTCGAATATCAAGATATGGCAAAAACGGATAAAGATTTTGATCAGATTCGGGGAGATGAGCGGTTTCAGAGTTTCCTAAATCGAGTATAATAATATATATTTGTATTTTAGCTAAGGAGATATTCTATGACTAATACCTACACAGCTATCATTCAGCCAGACGGAGATTGGTGGATTGGTTGGATAGAAGAAATTCCGGGAGTTAACTGTCAAGAAGCATCTCGTGACCAGTTATTAGAAAGCCTAAAAATTACTCTTAGTGAAGCATTAGAATTGAATAAACAGGAAGCAATTTCCGCTACTAGGGGAAACTACCAAGAAGAGAAAATTGTTGTATGAAACGCAAACAGTTTATCGATCGCGTCCTGTAGGGGCGAAGCATTCGGATAGGAAATCTACGGTTTCAGCGATAAGTTATTGCCCGAATGCTTCGCCCGTACTTTTTCAGCAAGTCCTAGCCATTCTTGGTGGTTTAACCCCCAATTAAATAAAAGATCTGCGATTCCAAGACATACCGGAGTGATAATTATCACAATTGGTCAATTCAGCAATGGGAAAAAGTTGCCAAACCTTTATTAACTTGTGAGGCAGTTATCACTGAATCCTGTTTTATTTTGTGAAGTAAATAAAGAGAGAAAATTATTCATGTCAAACAAAACTATTGATCTCAATCAAGTACAGTTAACTTTACAAGAACTACTTGCCTTAATAAAGGTAGATACTGAAATTATTATAACCGAAGGAAACAAGCCTGTAGCTCGTCTAATTCCTTGGGGAGATACTGAAAAAACAACGTCTGAAACTCCTTCTCCTAAGTTACGACAACCAGGACTACACGCTGGAAAAATTAAGACTAGCGAAGATTTTGATGAGCCACTTCCTGAAGAATTTTGGACAGGTGAATCATGAAAAATTTTTTAGATACCCATACATTTATTTGGTGGGATAGCGAACCAGAAAAACTCTCTCAAAGAGCTTTAGAACTGAGAGGGGGACAAGCGAGCTAGAAGGTAGATAGGGCAAGCGATATAGCTCTTTGTCCTTTGATGTAATCCTTCAACCGATAGCGGCTAATTTGCATTAGCTCTTCTATATTTTTTTGGAACATTTGATGTAGCTGTAG
>NZ_JADBVM010000273.1:0-36007 GCF_020244875.1 Microcystis sp. M44BS1 | reverse complement strand
TTCTCGGCTGGTGAGAGAGAGTCTATCTTTCTCTAAAAAAATGGAGAATCACGTTGGGGCTGTTTGGTATTTTATCCATGACTACAACGCACAGCTGGCAAAGGATTAAGCCGCCATCACTACTACCGAATCACCACCTACAGAGAAGTTAATTAGAAAGGGTGGTGCTGTTGCGCCAAAGAAGTATCATGCCGAGGATGTTGACTATTAGGGCGATTAGACAAAGCGCCCGTAGGAGGGGTTTGCTGGTGTCGCTGATTTCGACTAGGCGGACGATGATGTAGGTTCCGATCATTAAGCCGATTGTGGGAATCATGGTTTTTTGGGGGAGGATTTAGGATGATTTTACTATAAACCCACCGCCCCAGCGGTGGGTTTTGGGTTAGTTACGGGTTTGGCCGATTAGGGCTTGCCATTTGTCGGTGCTGATTTGGTTGTTGAGGTTGTCTTGAAGGGTTTGGGTTTTGGTTTGAAGTGTTTGAAGGATTGGCAGGTAGATGTTGTCTTGTTCTTGCTGGTCTTCGTAGGTCATGGCTTTGACGAGGACGGCAATAATTTTGCGGATTTCGATGATGTTGTTTTCGATTTCTTGCATGGGTGTTTTATTTGTTGTATTTGGTGGGGTAGCGTTCGACGAGGAGTTCGTAACAGGCGGTGTAGAATGCGTCTCCCATGCCTAGTTCAAAGATGAGGTCTAGGGGTGCTTTGTCGGTGTTGCGGGTGCGGGCTTGGGCATCGAAGCCGCTGCGAAGCCGAAAGTAGCTGTAGGCTTCTTCCCAGATTTTGGCGATGGGGCGACGGAATTTGATGGTGGAGTGGTGGATGAGTAGTAGTACCATTTGTCGGGAGTTGGTGGGGATTTTGGCTTCGGGTTCGGGGAAGGTGAGCCAGAGTTGGTCTGCTTCGTCGATGATGGCTTGTAGGTTTTTGATGTGTCGTTTGTGTTGGTCTGCGGTTTCTTCTAGGGTGTTGATTTGTTTTTCGAGTTTGTCGAAGCGATCGATTATCCAGGTTGATACGGTTTCTTGGGGTTGGGTTTGGATTTGGTAGTGGCCGTGTTTGCGGAGGCTGGGGAGGACTTCGTGTGTTACCCAGCGTTTGAAGGTTTTGGCTTCTTTTTTGCGGCTGGTGAAGATGAGGGAATATACTCCGGACTCGGAAACTATTGTCGCGTCTTGCTTTCCGCCGGGGGTATATACATTACAGATACCCTTTTCGTCGTCATCTAGCCGACTGCAAGCTTGGGAAACGTTCCCCAGTTCTAGAACTTGACAGATATCTGTGGCGACGAACCAAGGTTCTCCATTTAGTTGGATCACGCGGACGGTTTTGGAGTTAAAATCGAAGGTTAGCATTTGATTTCAGGGACTAAATCCCTGGTTAGGGCGATCGAGCTTATAGCCGATCGCTTTTTACAAGATTTATTGTAACCCTGTTAGTTAACACTTGTCAACTAACAACTTGACAGTTATAATATAATTAACGTGTTAAGGTACTCGTCATGTCTGTGAAAGTAAATCGAATTATTAAAAAAGAAGTAGAAGTTGCTGACCTAGGAAAAAAGATTAAGAAAGCTAGGGAAGCGAGCGATCGCTCTGTAACAAGCTTGGCTAAAGAAGTAGGTATTTCCCGCAATTACTGGTATCAACTCGAGGCCGAGGCTGTATTAAGTGGGATCGCTGAGGAAACTCTCAGAAAAATTGAATCGGCACTCAATGTTAATTTTGGCGTTCGCTTTGATTAGAACAGAGGAAAGCTTTTTTTTGCTGTATCTGTGTAATATGTTTTACGCTCTACCGCACGAATAGCATCGCCAGTACCGATGCTATTCGCAAAAACCAAGCGCAGCAAGGCTTTTAAGGTGTTTAGAAAAAATATTTGTAAATTGTCAACTAAACACTTGACAAACTTTGGAAACTATCCTATAGTAGTAATCACAGGGGTTGAGAACACTACAGAGCGCCCCGAAGGAGATTGCAACTATGACTACTGAAACTATTTACAGTGTTGATGATTTGTTTGATGGGATTGAGGTTGAGTTTGCGGAGGATGATTTAGGGGAGCCTGATTATCCAGTATGCAGAGAGGAGGATGAGATTATTTACGAGATGCTTGAGGGTAGTGTTATTGATTACGATTTTCTAGATCAAGCATATAGAGAATCGATCGGGGAATAATTCGCTGACCTGGGTAGGTCGATAAACTGCCCAATTCGACACATTTGATGACTATTCGATACATTTCACCATTTAGAGGTTTACTATGCTTTTCAACACGAAAATTCAAGAGATTCAGTCCCAAGTTTCTGCTAATTCTTTGGAAATTGAGGCGCTATTATTGCGGGTGGAGGAGTTGCGCGCCCAAAATTTAGCGATGGAAAATCACTTACAGCAGTTAGGCAGTGCAGAAAATGCGGCGGAGTCTGCCATAGAACAGATTAAGACTGCTTTGATGATGATTAATGCGATTAGTCCGACTGAGGTGATGACGTTTAAGGGTGCGATCGATTCTCTGTTTGATTGTGAGCGCCCGCAGTTGGCGGCTTGCGGTGAGCCTGTCGAATCTGCGGTTGATCCCGAACCAGAACCGGAGCCAGAACCTAGCGAGGATGCTGTTATTGAGGTGGTGGCTGAAACCAATGGACATAATGGCAATGGACACGGGGATATTATTGAGATGGAAGATTTGGAGATTGGGGTATCAGATATTGAGGCGGCTTTAGGTAAGCTAGGGATTAACGAGTTACGGAAGTTGGCTAAGGCAAAACGGCTAGACAGCAAGGGAGCTAAATTTATACTGATCAAGCGCTTAATTGGTGCGGGGATTACGGAGGCTGATTTAATAGCCTAGAGTTTCAGTTATCAGCAGGGGTGATTTAAAAATCACTCCTGCTATTTTTTAGGTTAAGAAATTTGGTAAATTCTGATTGAAAGAGTAGCTTGATTGTGCCGGTGGGTCCGTTACGGTGTTTGGTGATGATTACTTCTGCTAGACCTCGATCGAGGCTGTCGGGGTTATAGTATTCATCTCGGTATAACATCATAATTAGGTCGGAATCTTGCTCTAAAGCTCCTGATTCACGGAGATCGGACATCATTGGTCTTTTGTTGTTGCGAGATTCTACGGCGCGGCTTAACTGGGAAAGGGCGATTACTGGGGCGTGAATTTCCCTTGCTAAGGCTTTCAGACTGCGGGTAATTTTAGATAGCTCCTGGACGCGATTATCGCCGCCCTCTCCCATTAATTGCAGATAGTCAATTAGGACTAAGCCGATTTGTCCTTTCTTTTCTGTCTGTAAGCGCCGGACTTGAGAGCGCATCTGGCTGACGGTTAGGTTGGGGGTATCGTCAATGTAGATAGGAAGTTTTAGTAATTTATCGAGTCCGTTAAAAACTTTTTCTAGGTCATTTTGACTTAATCTAGCCGATCGAATCCGATTACTTTCGATTTTAGCCTCATTCGATAACAAACGTTGGGTTAATTGTTCTTTTGACATCTCCAAACTAAAGACAGCCACGGGTAAATTCTGTTGGGCGATATTATAGGCAATATTAAGGGCAAAGGAGGTTTTTCCCATGGATGGCCTGCCGGCGATAATAATTAAATCTGAGGGCTGTAAACCACTGGTCATGGCATCGAGATCATAAAATTGGGTTTCGATGCCGGGGAGGGTGGTGGTTTCGTGCATTTGCTCGATTTTATTGAAGGTTTCGATTAAAGTATCCCCCAGAAAAATTAAACCCTCCTGGGGTCGTTTTTGGGTGAGACGAAAGACTTTTTGTTCTGATTCGTCGAAAATGTTTTCTAGGTCTAGCGTCGTATCCCTAGCTAACTCGATAATTTCTCCGCCAGTGGAAATTAACTGACGACGCATATATTTTTCCATGACTAATTCTGCGTAGCGATCGATATTGGCAGCCGAGACAGTACGATCGATTAATTCCAATAATCTTGGCATTCCCCCGATTTGGTCTAGGAGATGATTGTCTTGTAGCCAACTGCTAACGGTCATTAGGTCTGTTGGCTTTTTCTTTTCCTGTAAGGCAAGGGCGGCGCGATAGATGTCTTGATGGGTTTTCACATAGAAAGCCTCTGGAATTAAGGAATCACTGATTTTACTTAATGCTTTTGGGTCTAGTAGAATACCGCCTAAGATGGATTCTTCTGCTTCAATATTTTGGGGGGGAAGGGAGTTAATCATTATGCTTCAAGTTTGGGCTAGGGAATCAAGCTGTGTTCGTTTTTTTGCCTATGAGGGCAAGCAAAAATACTTAAGGATAAGTTTCGTAGGTGGTGGGACTTACGATTACTTTTATGTGGACAAGGAATATAAGCTTTTTTTGGCAGCCGAGAGCGTGGGAAAGGCTTATCGGGAATTGATTAAGGGAAGATTTCCGAGTCGGAAGTTATCGGAGGAGGAGGAGGAAAAGTGGCTTAAGGCTGTGGTAAGGGGTTTTGAGGTGCGGCGGTTGCAAGGGGAGATCAAAAGGAAGGAAGCGGAGTTAGTGGCTTTGAGAGAAAGACTGGCAAAATTTTGCCGGTAATTTAAAAACCCCGAATGATGGCAGGCATTCGGGGAAACTTTCTCTCACAGATCAGCTTTAGCTATGAATAAATATAGCACGAGTAACGGGTAGCCGATTACACAAAGGCAAAAACCCCCAAAACAGGGGGCTTTCTACTTTAACAACAAAAAGGGTGGGGAGAGGCTGGCAAGCACCAAACCCCACGATATTAATTGTAGCTTATGTAATGTGTAACAGATATAATAAAAGGGTTCTTTTGTTTTGCGGACACAAAAACTAAGACAAACTGATCTACCATTTGTACAACTAGAGGGGAAAGCTGTTTGCGGGCTTTTCCCTCTTTATGTTTGTTTAGGGTTGGCTGTACTAAATTTAAGCTATTGTGTAATGAGTAGCCGATTCTACAGGAGGTCAGATGAAGTATTCGGACGCTTTGAAAGCTATTGCGGAATCTGGGCTGGAAAATGCCCAAGAAATTGCAGATGCAATTAATACCCGGGTAACTGGGGCGACTCAGGCGGAAACCCAGTTCAAGCAATCTCAAGCCCTTTTGGATAGCCTATTTGGGACGTTGGCAGTGGAGGGGGAGTCATTAGCCTCGAAGCTGGATAATGCCCAATCTACGATTAAGGGATTGAAGGATCAAAAAGCCGAGTTTGAAAGTAAGTATTCTGAGTCTTTGGCTGAATTGGAGTCCTTGAAGCGCCAGGGTGCGATCGATTCTGCAGCCCAGGCGATCGGTGCAAACCCGTCGGTTTTGCGAGTTCTGTTACAGCAATCAAAAGACTCCCTAGAGGTGAAGGATGGCAAGCCGATGCTGGGGGGGCGAGACTTGAAAGAGTGGGTAGAAAAAGAACATCAACCTTTTTTGCCTTCGCTTTTCCCTGCGAGTACGACTCCGAGTGTGCCTACGCTTCCTAGCGGTACGAGCGCCGGAGTGCCTCCTAAGCTAGAAAAGCCAAGCCTCGTGGCGGGGATGATGAAGAATTACGAGAAAGCAGTAGAGAAAGTTTTAGGAGTTAGCTAATGTCTGTAGGTCAAGTGTTTTATGCTCCGGAGCGCACGCCACCAGCGTGGGCTGGAGACGGGTTGAATCCTAAAACGATTCTGCCGGGGGGGATTAAGTTAGAAGCGGCGCAGTTTACGTCAGCCGAGTTGACAATCGCGGCGATTGCGGCGATTGATGCGACTTCGATTACTTTATCGAGTGGACTAACCAGGGAGATTAATCCAGGGGATGTGATTGATTTCGGAGGGAAGAAATTCGCACGGGCTACGGCTCCGGCTGCGGTGGGTGCTACTACGGTGACGGTGGCTGCTTTACCTACTGCTTTGGCGATCGGAGATACGGGGAATTTTTCTGGATTGAAGTTTATTGTTTCTGGCACTTTGGTGGGGCGGACTTTTGCGGAAAGGACTGCGGGGACGGGGTTCGGTCCCGCGGTTTCAACGGACGATGAGATTTTCCTTTTGGCTTTTGATGTGCCAGATGCAATTCAGAATCCTTTTGGGGCTGTTTATCGCCATACCTGTTTGGTTTTCGAGAATTATTTACCAGGCTGGACTCCGATGGATTCGACTTTAAAAACCGCAATCAGAAATCGTTATCAATGTATGTTAGGAGTGTAGCCGAATGGTGAAGAGTTTATTGACGCTGGCCACGGAATTAAAGGCTGATGGGGCTTTCGATCGCATCATGCTGAATTCTTTATCTCAGCTTGGCAGTGTGTCGATGCTGAATATGGGGCGCGAGCTAATGGGGGCGCGATTGCTTCCAGATGAAATGCGCCGACGAAATGAATACAAAGAGCAAGCGGTAAGATATCGAACGGTGGTGGCAACAGACGGAACGCCCTACACACCAGCGCAGCTCGTTAAGGGTGCAATGGTGGGTTCGATGAAAGTCGAATTGGGACACCACGACGTGAAAGTCGAAATGGATGCATCTCAGCTTGAGGCCTTGGAAGAGATGATCCTAATGAAAGCCGAAACCCAGGGAGAAAGTGCGGCGGAGTTGCTGGCCCAGCAGGAGCTTTTAAACTGGGTTGATACTTCTGTAAATCTGTCTTTGCAGTTCAAAAAAGAGTTGCAAAGGTGGCAGGCGATTGTAGATGCTCAGGTTAGCCGAGTGTTCCCTGGGGGAACGACGGAGACGGTGAGTTTCCCTAATCCTACGGGGTCCCGCTTTAATGCGGGGGGTACTTGGTCGAATGATAACTATGACCCTATGGAAGATATTATCGCGGCTTGCAATCGCCTATGGGGATTAGGCTTTAATATCGATAAAATGGTCACTTCCACGAATGTGGTGAGTATCATGGCTCTGAACGAGAAAATCAGAACTAGAGCGGGGTATCTCTCGACTTCGGGGGGGGCGGTGTTACCGGTGGGCATTGCTGGTTATGGGTTACCCGATGTTAACTCAGCGATTCGACGGTCTGGCAGTGGCAATAATACTTTGCCGGATATTATGACCTATGACTTGCAGTATCCGACACAGACGGGGACTCAGTATTTTCTGCCTCGGAATTGCTTTGTGATTATCGGTTCTACGGGGGAGAATCGGCAGCTATTGGTAGACGAACGTATTTTCCCTCTTTACAATACTTTGGGCTATTACGGGGTCGGTCGGGTTGAAGGTTATAAAAAGCCTGGGCCGATCATCCACGTCGATACCTATGATAAAAAACCAGTGTCGATTGTGGGCGAGGGCTATATGACGGGTTTTCCCGTTATCACTAACCCGGAAGCTATCTGTGTTATTCGGAATATTTCGTAGCAAATTTTTACCACTGACTTAGCCGACGCTGGTTCCTTTTAACTAGAGATAGTTGAAGGGATTTTTTTATGGCTTTTGCGGCGGGTGATTATTTAAGAGTCTTAACTGCTTTGTTTTGGCCTATTACTAAGGCGCAGGAAGTGCAGACGGCTTTGGGGGTGGCAGAACAGACCCCGGTGGTGGAGTCTACAGTTAAGGATACTTTGGATTTGATTGATGCGATCGTAGAGCAGTTGTCGAGCGATCGAGCTTCGGGTCAGTTGGCTTTGGTTCAAGCCGATGTGCTGTCTTGGGAAGCGGGGTCTCGTCTCAAAAATTTGGAGACGGAACGCAGGGAATTACAGTTTAGACTGGCTAATCTTTTGGGTCTTAATTGGGGTATCCGTCGCATCGTTGGGTCGGGTGATTCTCAGCCTATTGATGTGATTCTTTAGGGGGGATTTATGGCTAGTCCGTTTTCAGCTTATGCAAACAGTACAATTTTTATCCCTTTACTGGGGACGGTAGCCGAGCGAGATGATACGGGTAACTGGGTTGTTACGGGAGGGGGGACGCTTGAGGTGCGGGCTTTATTGAAGATGTCGAGTCAACGGGGTCAGGGGTCTTCTACTACTAAAAACGAAGGGGGTGTAGATGGGGCGACGATTTTAGTGGATGGGTATTTAACCGACCCGATTTTTTTCCCTGAGTCGGTGAGCCTTCCTAATCGTTTTGCTTGTCAAATACAAGGGCCAAATAGATTGCTAAGGGGAGAGCTTGAAATTAAGGCTTCACTGCTTAATCCTTTTGGGGTTGAGCCTTTGACTGGGCAGAAAATAGCAGGGGTCTTTCATGTGGAGGATGGGGTATGAGTAGCCGATTGGATTGGCGAGGAGATGATGTGACGGATAAGGCAAGGGAGGCATTTAAGGAATTGGCGATGTTATTCTTTGCTGAGAATGTTTCGGTGATTTCGGATCCGAGCGCTTTTCAGGATTTCCCTGCTCAGGACATTGTGGATACGGGTAGGTTACGGGCTTCGACTCAGGTTGATTTTGAGTCGCCGGTGGTGGCGGTATTTTCTTGGTCTGTGGAGTACGCAGCTTATGTCCACGAGGGTTATGTGTCAGCCGATGGCCGGGTAGTGTTGGGTCGTCCCTGGACTGAGGTGGCGATCGAGCGTTTGGAACCAGAGAAAACTTTTAATAAATTATTTAGGGGGAAATGATGGCTTCTAGAGGATGGGGAAAAAATAAGAAGGGAATTCTGGTAAATAGTCAGGGGAAAACCGCCCTAGAAGTAAGGCTGGATAAATACGCGGACAAACTAAAAGCAAGGAAGGAGGCTTTAGCTGCTAAGAAAGCCGCTAAAGCTTCTGGTGGTGGGGGTGGAGCCGATGATGGGGAAATAGATTTTGCTGAATTGGAAAAAGCACGAACCTCACAACCGAAAAAGCGAGGGTACATCAAGCCTAAACTACAGCATAAATCAGAGATGACCGCAGATGAAAAAGCACGGCTTAACGATCTTTTTAGTAAGGAGGGGAGAGCGGCGCGTAAGGGGAAACAAGAAGAGATGCAAAAAAAACAACCTAAACGTAAGTCGGGGCAGATGACATACACAGATGTAGGAACACAAAAAAACATTTACCCAGACGAGATAAGTATCAAAAATCCCAAAAAATTTAATGAGGCTAAATTAAACGAGGCAGCCGAGTTGATTAAAAAAGCGGGCTTTAATTATGACCCTGTAATTGTTCGACAAAAAAACGATGATCCTACTCAGAATTCCTATGAGGTAATCGGTAACGCATTTATTTACGAAGCCGCGAAAAGGGCGGGAATCGAAAAAATTCACACTATTGTGGGTGATGGAAAAGCCGAACGGAATTTAAAGGCATCGCGAGATGACGAACCCGATACTTTAACGACTGGACCTAAGTACAATAACAAAGGAGGGTACAGCGATATCGGAACCATAAAATATACCTATCTGGACGAAATTGATGTTAAACCACAACGAGTTAATCAGAAAAAGGTAGCCGAGGCAGCGAAACGATTCAAAGAAGAAGGTAGAAACTGGGAGCCTGTAATTCTTAAAGAAACAGGACCAGATCGTTATGAAATTATCGGAAACGCCCATCTGTACGAAGCGGCGAAACAGGCTGGTTTTGATAGATTGTGGACGATTATTGGAGACAACAACACCAAAGAACATAAACTAGGAGGTAAGAGCAAGCGAAAAAGGTAGGTAATGGACAGAAAAGAAACACGGGATAAACTAGCCGATTGCTTGATGTTGATTCGTCGGTTGCCACGGGATGCGATCGAGGAGCTTTATCAGGCAATCAAGGAAGTTAGCGAGAGACATTTATGACAGCTTGGTGGGAAGATTTGAGGGATACCTTAGAGGAGGAGTTAGCCGATTTACTGGGGACTTATACCCTGAGAACGGCAACGGGGACGGTGACAGTGCCGGCGGTTCATTGCTGGCCGCCGCAACTGGCAAACGATCGCAAGGTGACAGGTCTAGAATTGCTGATTCAGAAAAGCCCTCAAATCAGCCAAGAAAGGCTATTGGGGGAACTGAAACGGACGGGAACCTATACGGTTAGGCTGATTCAGCATGATGAAAGCCAAACTCTGACCGAGGCAGTTGAGATTATTTTGACCTTGTTTCCTAATGCCAGGGCAACCACTTTACCCGGGACAGATTTGGCAGAAGAACAGGCTAAAATTGAGATTCCCGACGGCTTTAGCCGAGTGGTTTTGTGACAAACTTTTCCCCCTGATACCTACTCAATAGACAGATTTTAATTGAGTTAGTTTAGGGGGTGGGTATGCCAATTAGAAGCGATTATAAAATTACGCGGACAGCAGATATTAAGGTGGGAGCCCCGACTACTGGGGCAGGAGGTGCGTTGACGGTTCCTACGACTTTATCCGCAGTTTATGGGGTTCGGAGTTTTACCACTTCTGGGAATGAGTCGGTACTAGAATTTAACACCTACGATAATGAGGGGACGGATGAGTTGGTAACTAATCGTAGGTGGTCAATTAATTGTGCGGCTTTTGAAATTGCGGGAAGCAATCCAGGACTAGGAGTTATCAAGACGGCACTGAAATCGGTGGGGTCGGCTGCTGTAGTTTATTTTGAGTTCGAGGATCAAAGTGATGACGGCGTGAAGGGATTTGCTACTGTGAAAGGAGAGCAAATTTCTCGCGAGGTTGACCAAGCGCAGGAAATCTCTTGGCAGTTTGGGGTTTTGGGTAAACTTTATGCACTTTCCGAGACAATCACTTAATTTACTGGCTGACAAAGAGAATCTGATCGCTTTGGTGGGAGTCGAGCTTTTTGAATCCCACCTTTTTGCTGCTGTGGCTTTTTTTGAAAAAAAGCTAGAAAAAAAAGAGATAATAGTAGCCGATGGAGACGCTTTGCTCTTGAGGATTTTTTTGCCTCCCGAAGCTTTGGGGTTAGGGGGGCGTTCCCGTGTTTTTAATCTTGAGTTGCCTTATGCTACCTTTTCAGAAAAGATCGATTGATTTTATTAAGTTTGAAACCGAGGAGGGAAGTTTTCACCTGCTTAAGCTGGGACACATCACAGTACAAGAGCAAGTGATGATAGATAGTCAAATGATGCTGACTACTCAAGCGCATTTGCTATTACTAAAATTAGTGCAGAAAATTTGCACTCAGGAGGGAATGAGCCGAGAGGAAGCAGCCAAAATTATCGATAATCCTTTGGAGTATCCTGAGATAGCAAGTAAATATACTCAGGACTTGGAAGATATACTGGAATATCAAGCGCAATTGGGAGCCAGTGCTAGATTACAGGAAGTGACGGCTCTGGTTAAATATCGGGCTATTCACCCAGACGCTTTTGATGGTTCCGGCAAAATTTTGCCGGACTTGGAAAAGGTTCGATCGCTTATTGGAATTCCTGATTGGTCGGAAGCCGATACGCTCTCGCTGGATCAGGATTTGTATAAGCAAATATCGGATTTTGCTGATAGAGAAAGGGAAAAAAAGCCTCTACCCCCCTCGACCTCGGAGAGCAAATCGAGCAGATTGAACAGTACCTCAGTAGAGGAACCTTTGACTGGTCTACTTTCTATTGGCGAGTAAGAGGATCGAGGATAGGCCACGAGGAAAGATTCTCAGCCGATAGATTCGGTGAGCAGTCTGTGGATTTTGTCTTTGATGCGTGGCAAAAAGCCTGGGAATTGGAGAAAGATGAAAAAAACTTGCTTGCCAGACCAATTGCACTGTTTTTCTGCGATTACTTTAACTCTAAAGCTGGAGAAGCAGTGGTGGCACTCGAAAGATACTTGCCTTTTGGCGAGGAAAGTTCGAGCAAGATTCCATTATCGAAAGATAAAGCGGCATGGGCTTGGAAAATCATTCATTCGGGCAAGTTGCACCCGAAATGGGTAGGGGTATTGGGTGAGGAGCTTAAGGAGCTTCAGTTGTTAGCCGAGGTGAAAAATTAAGATGGTGGCTTTATATGGATCTGTGCGGCCGCAATTAGGACAAAATGATTGGTCCGTGACGGCGAGTAGCGGCGGATCAACCAGTACAGGGGGGACGCTAACTTTTTTTCTGCAAGCCCGGAACCGAGCGGGTCGCAACTTGTTGAGCGAGGGAAAAGCTGTCACTTGGACTGCGGGTCAACAAGTGGTGGTGACGATTAATGCCAGTGCTAGGCAGTCGGGAGAGGATATTTTTAGTTTTATCCTGAGTGCTTCTACGTCCACACCGCAGCAAGCGAGGCAATTAGCCGAATGGCGGGCTAAAAATACTAATCAAGTTACTAACAGAACTTTGCCGGCAACTATCACTCTGAATAGTTCGGAGTTGCTGTTATTAGCCCCTACGGTGGCTAATTTAGCGGCACTGCCTACGACTAGGATTAATGGCATGGTCAGACAGGTGGGAACGGTTTTTTATAAGTGGGATAGCGAAGCAACTGAGGGAATACAAGCAGGGTCGGGCTACTGGGTACAAGTGCCTAGAGCCACGACGTTTTTAAGTTCGACGGAATCAGAGGGTGGATGCGATCGCTCTGTTGAAGCCGATAACGCAGAGGTGATTTTGCCGCTTCCCTACGCTGGTGACGGGAGCGACTCTACCCCTGTAGTTTACTGGCTGCTTAATGGGTTTTCAGAAGATACGGGGACAAGTTGGACAGTGGGTACTTTGATCGGGTTAGCGACTGTTCTAAACGAACAACCGACTACGGTCTTAGACGGGAAAGCCCGGATTAAGGTGTTGGGGAAAGTGCGCCGTTCTACGGGAATACTAGAAAGTTTGCCAGAAAGTAACGCTGTTTTCGTTAATTCTGGGGATTTTGTTTTTTCTTTATCACAAGAAATCGATCGAGGTTATGGAATTGCGATCGAGATTAGTTTAAGGTTTGCATTAGCCGAGTTAACGGGCTTTATTCCCGTTGATGCGACTGTTAATATTTATCCTTTTCTTCGCAGGCAAGTGGGGATTTTTAATCCTTTTGGCAATTTTTTCGGAGAAAGCGTAGTATCAGGAGGGGATAAATGGCGAATTCTGCCAGAAATTATCGGATTTAAGCGGGGGAGTGGAATAGGCCAAATAAAGGGGTATATCACACCATTTTTAAGTTCTGAGATATTTTTGATTGGGCTGTTAGCCGATACTGCTAATCAAAAGGTTTGTGTGTCAGGAGCTTTGGGTGGCTCTTGTACAATCCGCGCTAATCCTTTGCAATCAGAAGCTATCAGAGCAATAATTTCAACCTTGCCAGGGGAATCCACTCCAAGCGCCTGGACTACCCCTCTAGCGATTCAAAATGGGCAAATTTTTCAAGCCACAGTGACTTTCCCCTCGACGGTGCGATCTAATTATCCAGATGTGATTGCGGGAATGAATGCTTCTTTTAATTGTCCACAATTGCGAGTATATTTCCGCATTGGTGGGGTGATTTATCGCCGCAATCAGCCGATAAATGTGGCGGGAGGATCAATTACTTTTACTATTATGGATTTGTTGGATACGACAATAGTTTCAAATTTGCCTAGTTCACCTTCACCAAATTTTAATTTTTGGAGCTATAACCCGATTACTACTTCACTTTCTAGCGGTACGGGAACTTTATCAGGGAATATTGAGGTGGCTGTGTCCTACTTTTATCCCAGTCCTAATCCACGATTAACCAGTATTTCTCACAGTACAGCATTAGGCGCTTTACCAGAATTTGAAGCTTCCCTATCTACTGGAAGCACTGATTGGGATAGCACCAACTGGTAAAACTTTAACGAATAGAAGTGGAACTTAACCCAGAATCATTAAACAGTGGCAAGTATCGAATCTCGGAGCCTAGCCGAACCTTAGCGACGCTGGTTCCCTGAGTAGAACTACTTTCGATTATTTCGATTGTGGGCAGTTTTTTCTTTAAGATTTCAGAGATTTCTTTAGCTGTATTTTGTAGATTGTCCATTTTTGAGTTATAATTGATTTATCATTTTCTTAGAAATTTATTTGGTCCTGAACACCTACGAAAATGTTCAGGCTATTTTTTTTAAAATAAAGAGATTTGGTCAACGACTTTTTTTAAGTCTTGTAAGGTTTGATTCCGAAGCCGACGGAATAAATCGGCATCGTTGGAACCGTTGCCAGAAGATTGATTAAAGGTGTTATTTTGCACCAAGGGCGGCCTTTTGAGCAAATCGATGATTGTGTCCAACTTGCCTGTAACTGCCTTAATGTCGGGCAAAGAATTGGGCTGTAGCAATTCTGGCATCAAGGGGGGAACTGTAGGCATTGGTCGATTGATCATATCCGAAACCCTAGCAGGCTGTTGCAGTTGGCCTCCCAAAATATTGCCAGGAGCCGATAAAACACGAGAAAGAACAGCTATTGGATTGACTAGATTGGAAGTCGGAGCAAATCGCTGCCACTGAGGTTGACTGGGAGATTGGGGTTGACCGGGAGGTTGAGAGGGCTGTTGAGGGTTGCGAGCGCGGGCGATTTCTCTTTGTTGGTCAAATCGCTGATCTCGCTGTCTATCATCAAGCCGATTGCGATCGCTTTCTTGAGATAGGTTTAATTGTTCTTTTTGAATGGCAAGTTTTTTTTCTTGGGCTTGCAGATCAGCGAGGGTGTTTTGTTTTGCTTTTTCCGCTTGCTCAATCTCAAGCTGGCTTGAGATTTGAGCTAATTGTAATTTTTCACGGGCGAGCGCGATTTCTTGTTGGGCAAATTTAAGCCGCTCTTGAGCGATCGCTTTTTCTTCTGGATCTTTAGCTATTTTGAGAGCGGTTTGCGCGTCTAACACTCTACCTTGAGCCGATAGCTCCTCTTGCTTTGCAGTGTTCTCAGTTTGCAATGCTTGCAGCTTGGCAGATTCGATCGCTTGTTGGGATTCGATCGTTGCTCTTTGTTTGGATAATGTTAGTCGTTGCTGTTCAAAGTCTAAATTTTTGCGGGCGAGTTCTTGTTGTTTTTCGAGGGTTTCCTGCTCGATTTGTCGTCGCTGTTGGGAGATTGCGGCAATTCGTTGGGCGATCTCTAATTCACTAGCCATCGGGTTTAAGCCGATTGATACGAGGTCACGTTGAACGACGTTGGTTTCGTCAGGGGAAAGCCTGCCAGAAGCCAAATCTCTAGCTAATCCCCTTGCTCTTTCAAGGTTGCCAAGTTGTATATCAAGGTCATTTTCTACTGAACTTAAACGAGATAATTCCAATTCTGCGATCGAGTCTCTTAAGCTTTTTTGCCGTTCTAGACTTGAGTTAAGAAAATTGATAGCAGATAGCTCACGGTCAAGAAATTTAAGCTTTTGTTGCTCAATGGCGATTTGTTGATTGGAAAAGTCCAAAGTTTTGCTTTGCTTATCGATTTTACGCTGTAAGGCTTGCGCTTCTTTTTCAATACGCGCTTTTACGGCTTCCTCTAAGGATTTTTCAATCCTCATTTGTAACTCCAAAAGCGAGATTTGCTTTTGGATTAATTCTTGCTTGGATTTATCAAGCTCTGGACCCTTAAGTCCTTTCAGCTTTTCAGTCTCAGCCGATATTTCGACTTTGATTCTTTTTTCAGTAGCTTTAAGTTTTTCGACTTCCGCTTGCTGTTGAGTCAAAACACCTTTTTTTACTAGCTTAGTAACCTCAAGGTTTCGCTTTAATTCCAGTTCGATCGCCTTGGTTACTTGCTTATCTAAAGCAGCAGTGGGGTCAACCTCTCCGGGCTTTTTAGGAGGGGATTTCTTTTCTTCTTTTTTGTCTTTTTCAAGTTCGGGGGGAAGTCCTATTTTTCTTTTTTTTCTAATTGCTTCTCGAAAGTCTTCTTGCGTCGCTTCTTCTGGCAAAACAAAGTCAAGCCGATCTGGGCTACGCCCTTCTTTTATTGCTATTTGTTTAGACCGTCTTTTTTCTTTATCAATCTGATTAGCTGCTTCGCGAATAAAATCTCCTTCCGTCACAGTTGTCTCGTTCTTTCCAACAGCTTGCGGACCGATGTCTTTCAAGGCATCAACACGATCTTGTAATTTTTTAGGATCAATTCCTTTTTCTATAGCCAGTACAGCTTCTGGTTGTACTAATCCTGTTAAAACTCCTAGTTTTGTATAGCCTTCTACTGTTGCAGATGCTAATTCCCCAGCAACTACAGCCGTTTTAGATAATAATTGCAGAAAAATTTTCATCAATTCGATTGTTTTTGCGATCGAATCAGGATTCTCTTTAAGATAAGAAGCAAACTCTTGAGCTAATTCCGTAGCCGATTTTAATCCTTCGACCATTGCACTTTGAATAGCATTTGATGCTGATTCAATCAATTCAGGATTTTCTTTAAGAGTATCGCTAAAATCTTTAGCAACTTGACCAACCTCATCCCACAATCCCTTAGTATTAGCAACCTTCGCCACAACTTGACTAACAGAATCAATAGTTGTCACAATTGCTGGTTTAAGAGCGTTAAACAGTGCAACCTGCGCCCCAGTGAATTGATCGTTAAAGTTACTAAGTTGACCAGCCACGGTCTGTGACTGGTTTTTCATCTGGTCAAAAAACTTACCACCTTCGGAAGTCAAACGAACAAAAGCTTTTTCCAATAGAGGAAAATTAATCCGACCTGTTTCTGTTAGTTTTTTAATCTCGTCTTCATTTCTACCAAGTAACGAGGCGAATTCCTGAATAATTGGGATACCTCGACCCACCAGTTCGTTTATATCACCTTGGTAGAGCCTACCAGCAACGCGACCTTTGCCATAAATTACAGCCAGTTCATTAATATTTAAGCTTAAAGCCGATGAGACATCACCAACCCGCCGCAGGGTATCAATTACTTTTTCAGATTCAAATCCATAGGAAAGAAGCGATCGAGTTGCGGCTTGTAATTCAGGCAGTTCAAAAGGTGTCGTACGAGCAAATTCTGCTAGTTCTGTAATAAGTTTTTTGGCTTTACCAGCATCACCCAATATAGTTTTTAAGCTGGATTCAAACTGTTCAAAGTTTTGCCCTTTTTGAAAAGCCTCATCAATAAACCCTCTTATTGCTCTCGTAGCAATATTTATCGGGGCTGTAATCAATTGCGTAATTTGAGCGCCGATTTGACTACCAATACCCATGAGAATACCATCTTTGATGGATATCCCCATACTTTTGCCCGAAGAAGCAGCCGCTCGTTCTGCTTCATCAAGTCGCCTTTGAAGCGTGGTAATGTCAGCTTCTAATTTTAAAACTAGCTTTCCAAGATTTGTTGTCATATATTTTTCCCCAATACCTCATTGATTAATCAATTCGGGACAAAAAATCAGGGGTTATTTTTTTCGGCAAAATTTTGCCGGTTTAGATAGATGCTTATTTTATGAGGTCAGGCTGTATATTTTGATACCGTTCTCTAAGTTGATACTAATTTGGGCTAACTTGATACTGATTTTGTCAACTACTAATTTTTTGTTGAGAATCAGTTGCAATTAAAATACCTGAAGCCCTTATGAAAAGTTAATCTATCAACTTTTTTTGATGCAAGTTTTCAGATGTTGGGATCCCAAGTATCTGAAGTGAGATCCCAACTATTTGATAAGTTACAGGGACTAAGGGGGGATCGGCACCCCCCTTATTAAGGGGGGCAGGGGGGATCGAACCTAAAATCCATTTTTAATTTAATTATAACCAGCTACTTAACTGATAACTGATAACTGATAACTGATAACTGTTTACTGATAGCTAAAAAAGTCTTTAAACTTCTAATAAATTTTCTAGGCGATCGAGAACAATATCGGTGATACACTTAATCCGGTATAAACAGGCTTTAGTATCTGTGGAGTTGAAAGTGCCATTTTCCCAATATTTGTTACTACCGGCACCTCCCCCACAAACGCCAAAATAATCGCATTTTTGACGACATAAATCGACTCCACCGCGCATATCAGCGTAAATTTTTTGAAATTTCTCAGTTTCACAGATAGATTCTAGGGAATCGGTCAAAACATTACCAAAGATAAAATCGCCGTAGGGTTGGGTTTTAATCGATAGTAATTCAGGATCAAAGGTGGAAAAATTACCTTGATTATCAAAATTGACAATCATAAAAGGTCGATTCATATCGGTATTTTCTAAGCGTTCATCGGCATAAATCAAACTACAGATCGATTCAAATTCCCGCAGCTTAAATTCTCCTTGTTTGGCCGTGACTAACTCCCAAAATCTGGCGATAAACTGGCGATAACGTTGTTCAATTCCTAATTTATCTAAGGAAGATTGCGAATGAATCCCCTCAGTTTCTTCCATATTAAAAGCCACATCGGTAAGACCATGATCCCAAAAAAAGTTAAAAATTTCGTCGGGATATTCGAGAGAATCTTCTGTTAAAACAGCGATGATACTGACATCAATTTCATGTTTTTGCAAGAAAGAAATCCCCCGCATAGTAGCAGCATGACTGCCAGTTCCCTTACGGTTTTGCCGGTGGATATCGTGAATAAAAGCTGGTCCATCAAGACTGACTCCCACATAAACATCATGCTTTTTAAATAATTGACACCAAGCATCGTTAATATAAGTGGCGTTAGTTTGTACCGAATGACGAAAACAGTAACCCTGCTGATTATATTTCTCGCTAACTTCCGCAATTTTAGCAAAGGCACTTTCATAAAAACTGATGGGAACTGCTAAGGGTTCACCTGCGTGCCAGCAAATGGTAAAATCATTTTGGAGAAAACGACTACTAAAAACCCTCTGAAAAATCGGCTCGATTAAATCTAAGGATAGGGTATTTTTTAAATGGCGATCGGGTAAATAACAGTAATCACAATTAAGATTACAAAAAGAAGTCGGCTGCACGACTACTAAAGTAATTGGACCACAATCCGACCAATCTATATTTATGGTTTTTTTCATGATTCTATTGTTTAAATTCTCCCTTAAGTGGGTGGGTGGAATTAAATATAAGATGAACGTAGGTTGGGTTGAAGCATGAAACCCAACGCCCGCATAGTTGACGCTACCGCTAACCCATCCTACAAATAATTGTGCCTCCCTACTTAACTATGATAACTGATTCTGGGAAGTCTATCTTAATTCTACCTATACTATTTCCTATTCCCTCAATAATAAATAATATAATTGACCGGGGGTATTAACTAAACCAGCTTTATCGCCAGCATTTTTTCCTGTTCCCATAAAAATATCTACCCTCCCAGTACCTTTAATTGCGCTGCCAGTATCTTGATCGAGAACATAGCGACTCACTAATTTTTTATTAAGATTTTCCTGGGGAATTTCTGTCTCAATTACCGCTAAAGCACCGGGGGGAAAAATACTTTTATCTGTAGCGATCGATCTTTCTGGTAAAACCGGAACTCCAATACTACCAGTGGGAGGCGCACCGTGGGTTTCTCGAAAGAAAATAAACCGATTATTGCGGGGAATATAATTCTTTAATTGCTCGGGATTATTTCTGAGAAAATCTAAAACCATTGGTAAGGTTAAACCCTCAGCAGGAAAAATACCATCGGCAATCATTTCTTTTCCCAGACTTGTGTAGGGATGCTCGGTATTGCCATCAAAACCAATGCTCATAATTTGACCATTAGGTAAACGTAATTTCGCCGAACCTTGCACATGAACTAAATAAGCTTCTAAGCGATCTTTTAACCAGACTAATTCGTATCCCGCTAGACGGCTATTTTCCCCCAGTAAACCATCTTTTCCCTCTAATTCTACCCTAGCTGGATGGGGTTTAGACCAGCGAGAAAAGTTAGCAGGTTGGCGATAGAGAGGATATTTATACTCGGCGTTTTTTTGCCGACTTGCTTGATAAATTGGCTCAAAATAACCAGTAAATTTAACATTTCCCTGGCTATCATTACCTAAAGAACGATACCAAATAAATTCTTTTTTAACTGTATTTTGTAGAGCTGCGGGAGTGGGAGAATTCTGCACTAATTGACGAAACCGTACCAAGGAACGCTGCACTCGCTGACGAGTTATTTCTGGAATAGGATAATTTTGATAGGCACGGATCGCCGCCGAGCTATTCAGATAACGTAAACTATGATCGATCGCTTGTAGTAGGGTTTTTTTGTCCGTTGGCAGTCGTTCATCGTATCCCGTAGATTTTCCTAATTGTGAGATTTCAAGGCGTTCTAGGGGCAAATTTGCGGGGGTGAGGGCAATTAATCCCAAGCTGAGGGGGAGGATTGTCAAAAGGTGTTTCATGGTGACAGGAGTGGGCAGCTATTGACGCGATTAACAATCAAGAAGGATCAATGATAAAAGTTGTTTCTTATTTATATCATGAGGATAATTGTTGTCGATAAATCTTAATTTGTTCCAAGCGAGGGCTTAACTTAGATATAATGGTAAATTCTAAATTTTAGTAATATAAATGTTCTCCCACCTTCGGTATTTGTTGAGAATACCGATAAAAGGCTTAAAAATCCAGGAAATAACGCCAATAGGTGCTGCTAATAACCGCGCCATCGGTTCGGCATAAATTAAAGCTAGGGATTTGGGATAAAGTTCCCCAAAAACTATCTGGAGATAGGCAACAATTAAAAAAGCTAGACAAAGAGAGAACCCATGGGAGAGAAGATTTTGCCAGTTTAAAGAAAAGGGTAAAAAACTTAGTAATTTCCTCACAAAAACGGTCATGGTACTCTCGCCGATCCAACCTAAAGCTAAACTAGAAAGGGTGATACCTAATTGGGTAGTGGAAAGTAAGCGATCGAGACTTCTTTGTAGAGATTGGACCGTCTGCGCTGGCACATCTCCCGCAGCCATTAGCTGAATGATGCGGGTACGACAGACAGACACGAGCGAAAATTCCGCCGCTACGAAAAAAGCATTGAGGACGATTAGTAAAAAGACTAAAATTAAACGAGTCAATCTTACCCCAGCCTAGGCCTTTTTCAGCAAACCCTAATTAAATCTTGATCTGACCACTAGCAGTGTACCAAAAGCAATCAGTCCCAAGCTCAAGTTAGATTCGGGGACGGTAGTTGGGGGATTTGATGCACCTGTAACAGAACCAGTGACGATATCACCATTAAAATCACTAACAACATCATTTAAAGTAACTGTCCCTTCTGCTGTCGTTAAAAAGGGAGAGTTAAAAACTAGAGAGAGGCTATTAGAGCCATTAACCCAATCAATAGCTTCTATACCACTCCCAGTAGGATTAGCTAAACTAATGTTAACTAAGTCAGCCTTCGTGAAATTGAGAAGGCCAATTATAATGTTACTAAAAGTAAGACTGGGAGTTGCACTATTTTCATTGTCGATGGTGAAACTACCGGTAATCGGGTTAGTTCCAGCCAGAGAACCATTATTAATAGTCCAAGTCAGTGCTTGAACTGGTATAGCGGTTGAGAAGCTACTAACAAGCAGGGTTGTTGTAACAGCTAAGACAAAGTTAGGTGGGTTGATTTTCATCTTGTTTATCCGAGTTAAGTTTTGGTTATTGGTAAGTAATTAGAGAGAGACAAACCATTCAGGATGATTGTTCAATCCCGTGAGGGAATTACCGAGATTGTCAGTAACATAAGCTAAGACTTCAGTTCCCCAAAGAATTTGGTTGCTGTTAAAGCTTAACTGTCCGAAGTTGATTCCACTGAGAGCCAATTTATCGCCTTGAGCAGAGTTGAAATCAAGAATGCGATCGCTACCATTTCCTGACCTGAGAACGAAGCTATCAGCACCCGCACCGCCATAGAGGAAATCTGAACCTAAACCACCATCAAGTAGATCATCTCCTTCTTCTCCATAAAGTTTATCTATATTTCCCTCACCATAGAGACTGTCATTACCACTTCCACCGTTGAGAACATCTCGTTGGTTGGAACCGATTAACAAGTCATCACCAGCACCACTTTCTAAGCGGTAAGTACCGGATTTACCCAAAGCATCGATGCGATCATTTATTGGGGTTCCTTTAATCACGCTACCGCCAGTGGGAACTAATACTGGGTGGAACACTTGTAGGGTGAAGTTTGTACTAACACTTGCTCCCGGTTTATCAGTTGCAGTTACTTTTAGATTCAGATTACCAACATCATTGTAAGCAGGAGTTCCACTAAAAGTTTTGGTTGTTGGGTCAAAGGTTAACCAACTGGGTAAAGCATCACCGTTACTGAGGGTAGCTGAATAAGTCAGGGTATCGTTTAGATCAACATCAACAAAGGTATTAGTGGGAATTTGGAACTTGAAACCGGTATCTTGTGTGGCGATTTGATTGGTGATCGGATTTTGGACACTTGGTGCAGTATTATTTAGGGGATTAAAGGCAATTCCCTGTTCAATCCAGACCTCAATGGCGGTATTTGTAATGCCATAAATTTCATAAACTGCTCCCTCATAAGCATCAGAGCCTAATTTAGTCCAAGGTACAGTGGAAGGATCAGAGTAATAAGCACTTGAAGCAACACCGTTAATCAACAGCTTTTTATTGCCGTCGAGCATTTGCAGCAAGCTAGACTGATTAAATTGAACGGAATTATTGTAGCCAATATCAACAGCTTCAATATTAAACAGATGACCAATGTTAGCATCTAGATAAAGCCGAGTTTGTTGACCTATTGTTTGGGGAATAAAGATAGTGTCAAAACCCCCACCTCCATCAATTTTACCGATAGTTTTACTATCAGTGCCGAATTCACCACCTAAGCCAATTTGATCATCTCCTTCGCCGCCGAAAGCATAAATCTGAGAAGTGTTAGCGGTGGGGATTAACATAAAGTCATCGCCATTTTGACCCCGCAACACAATCTTAGGAGTAGTAACATTCGAGGGAATGGTAAAAACATCATTACCATTAGTCCCATCAAAAAAGGTATAGTTATTGCTATTTTGTTGATTTACAGTTAACCAATCTTGACCATAAATTGCGTAGGTCAATTGGTAATCAAAATCCGACATCAGAAAATCATCATAACCGTCACCATTGATATCCCCGGCTGCACCCTGCTGGTAGAGAGTTGTGCGCTTGGGTAGTCCTTGAACAGAGATAGAAGTAGGGAAGGTATTAGTCGCATCACCTAACAAAAGTTGCCCATTAATGGTAGGAGCAGTTTGAGACAGCAAAATATCATCATAGCCATCGGCATTAACATCACCAACAGCATTCGGTAGTTGGGCCACACTTGTTATTGGTAGTGAATCATTGACGTAGTCTCTTGATAAGACAACTTGCGTATTTGTTCCAAATTGCGACAGGTTAGAGCCGCCGTAAAACACCTCACTATTGAAACCAGAGTAGAACTCGGTCAAATCATACGATTCCGCATAAGCTGAGCTAAGAATATCTAAATAACCATCGCCGTTAAAGTCACCTGATGTGTTCTGCACATAACTATCATAAGAAGCCCCGAAAGAAGCTACAGCTTCGATGATAATTTGAGGCGAAAGAGCACTACTGATCACCTGAATTTTGCCATTAACGTATTGCCAAATTGAGGGCTCAATAACATAATAAAAGGCCATATCATCCCCAAATCCCCCCACGATGAAAATTTCATCAATCCCATCAGCATTAAAATCGGTGGCACTGAGCGTCAAGGTTGGCGGAAGGGAATAGTTACTTTGATTGGGAAGTGAAATAGTCTGGCTAAAAGCAGGCTGACTGTTAATACCCGAAGCTGACCCTAAATAACCGTTGATATTATTACCATCTCCCAACACCAGAAGATCATCATATCCGTCGCCGTTAATATCCCCACTCACAATTTGGGAAAGATTACTGGGTAGAGAGGTTAATGGTGTTTGCGCCGATAGGACATTTTCAAGCAGGCTATTTCCATGGTTAACAGCCACATCATTAACGAATAACGAACTCAGAGTTTGACCAGCAGAGAGAGTTGTTCCGTCATCTAGTGGTGACTCTCCATGCAAAACTTTAAGAATCTGACCATGGCTATCAATTATACCCAGATCTCCTTGATTATCCAAAGCCAAGAAGGCTCCCGGATTTCCGGCTGTATTACTTGCCCATACTGCTATACCACCGGCATTATAGATGACAAGGTTACCATCGCCTTGCATAATGACATATTGCCCGCCTTGCCCGTTAGTATTTGAAGCCCACACTGCTCCAGCACCATCATATAAGACAAGATTGCCATCAGCTTGCATGATTAATTCATAATTTCCCGCCACAATATTGTATGTACTATTCCCTTGGGCAAAATCAGCATATCCGTCAGCATTGAAATCCCCAGCAGCAAGCAATTGAACCGATGAGGTTGCAACGAGATTGTCACCAAGATTGAGAGCAAAAGTTCTTTGACTGCTGGTATTAGTTAGAGTACTGGCTCCTAATGTTAACTGATTACCGCCTGGTATTCCCTTCAAAGAAGTATTAACAAAGTCGTCAAAGCCGTCGCCGTTGACATCTCCTACCCCAACAGCCGCATTAGGATTAACTTCGATGAAACCATTGTCGCTCCGTAAATCATTGACATTGAGGGAAAGTCCACCCTGTAACCAAGGATGTCCAATGGCCACATAAGCCTCACTATGACCATTACCATCATTACTACTAGGGGCACCCAAAATAATATCATCTCCCCCCGTATTAGAACCGTAATCGCCATTAATATCACCAATACCATTAAGATTCTGTCCCACATTACCTGCATTAGAGGGATTACTATTACTTAATGGGTTAGCTACTCCTTGGTATTGGAAAACACGAGAATCTGTCAGATTGGGATCGAGATAAATTGTGCCACCCGATGAGAAGGCATTTGTACTGCCAAAGACTATATAGGCACTACCAGCATTACCATAAGCAAAAGGTGCGCCGATGAGTAAATCACTAATTTTGTCATTGTTAATATCACCTCCATTAGCAACAGCCCAACCCGCTTGTCCTAAAGCTAAATTCCCTTCAAATGTCACTCCTTTACCCGCGCCAATAGAGGCTAAACTCGAAGGTAATGAACCAGAGTTTCCGAATATTACATAAACTTTGCCGAGATTAGTAGTACCACTAACCGCCGCATTAGGCGCACCGATTACTAAATCTAAATGACCATCTCCATTCAAATCTAGGGTGGTTATCGCATTACCAACTCCATCATAAAAACCGTAGTTTGTAGCAGGATCACTACTGGGTTTACCTGTACTTGGATTCAGTTTACCGTTAATTTTTCCACTGGTAAAGCTGGTTATGCCATCAAAAACCCAGTTAGTTGTGCTAGAAGTGCTGGTTAAGTTGATAGATGCGTTGGTATTTGACCAATTAAATTGGGTTCCTGATAATACATAAATTGCACCACCATAACCGCGAATATCTTGAGGATTGCTGGGATCACTTACTGGATTAACGACAGGCGCTCCGATGGCTAAATCAAGTTTCCCATCTTCATTTAAATCTAAAACCTGTACAGCCGACCCTAATCCTTGTCCCGCACTGGGTGCGTTAATGGTAGCAAGAAGACTGGTGGTAATGTTGTTACCCGACCCAGATAATTGATAGACTTTCACCTGATTACTTAAAGGAGAACCCACTATTAATTCAGGTGTTCCATCTCCATTTAAATCTGCTAAAAGGATCGTTTCTCCAAACCCATCGCTACTATTTCCTGTGAGGGGTGATGCAGCTAAAGTATTAAGCGCTACGGTGGTACTGTTGTTGGGAATTACTGTCTTATCGAAGACATAAATATTGCTATCGTTCGTTCCCCCACCGTTAGTTGAATTGGGAGCGGCTATCCCATACCAAGTATTAGTAGAACCAACCCAAGAACTAAGACTGCTACCACTTTGGGGAGAGGCGGATGTAGATGGTGTTCCCCCAGTAATTTTAACTACTTTTTGCGTTGACTCGGGATTATCTAAATCAAGTCCTTGGTCTGAAACTTGCACACTAGCAGACCCAAAAACCAAATATACACTACCGTCACTATTATTAGCTCCCGGTGCAGAAATCCAGAAATCATCAAGGGGTGCATTGTTATTATTACTATTGGTATCACCGTTTACATTCCCCGCACTACCTAAAGCTTGACCTAATTGATCATTGAATGGACCAATCATGGAAAAACCACTATCTATAGCCAATAAGTTAATCGTTTGGTTGGTATCCTGTATAGTGGCGTAAGCGGTTAAAGTGGTTTGTTGACCATCTTCGAGGATTAACTTAAATTTCTCATTGAGATGTTCTAATAAGTTATCGTCAAAAATATTCACCTCAATGGTTTTGCTGATTTCACCAGGGACAAATGTTATCGTTCCGGCTTGATGTTCGTAATCGGCTCCGGCGGTGGCGCTAATATCTACTGTGCGATAATTTAGGGTTTTGCTAGTATTGATGTCACCTTCTCGCGTAATGGTAAAAGTCACTTTTCCTTCATTTTCTTTGACGGTTTTATGACTCACTGAGAAGACACTGTTACTGGTGCTACCGGTGGTGGGATTACTAATGATATTATCAATCTGATCCGGTGGTGTCGGATTAGAATCTGTTTGGATAGAATTAGCCGTATTCCAATTATTTCCGTTATAAATACTTTGGCCAAGACTGGAGGTTCCGGTTGTGGAATCAAGTACAATCCAACCCAAAGTAATACTATTATTACTAGCATTAACATTGATGCTAGAAAAACTCAAATTAGAGCCAGAAAGGGTAGCAACGCTAGATTGATAGTTTTTCCAACTTCCTGTCGTTCCACTAGGGACCCAAAAGGCGACAGATAAGTTAGTTTGAGCCGTTTCTCCTGAACCTGTGCTAGTTGTCCATATAGCGAGAACACCGTAGGGAGTTGAGGTTAAACTTTGTACAGATTGACCAGGTTGTAACCAAGGGATGGCTGTAGGGGTTGAATTATTGGTATTTAAGGTTCCATTACTTACTTGTCCGATGACATAGTTGGAGGTGATGGTTTGTTGTAATTGATTGAGAGCTTCACTGGAAACGGTATTAGGCGCACCGACTAATAAATCGGCTTTACCATCGTTGTTTAAGTCTCCTACTGCACTAACAGAAGACCCACTGAGTTGATTTGCGCCTCCTTGACCGATTATATAACCCTGAACAGTTGTGCCGATGTTACTAACATTAATACTAGCAACAGCACCAATATTGTTACTGCTTCCTCCGTAGATGACGTAACTTACACCGGCTTGATTATTACCACCATTGGGTTCACCAATCAGTAAATCTCCTACACCATCACCGTTTAAGTCGCCAGCACCGGTAACTTCGGTTCCAGCACCGATAATAGTAAAGCCATTTGTTCCATTGATTTCGGAGAAACCAACACTGTTATTTTGAGTTGAAGAAAGACTGGAATTACCAAAAACAATGTAGCTATTTCCCGCAATATAATTCCCATTAGCATCTTCAGTGGCGGGATAGCCAACAATGACATCGTTAATACCGTCGTCGTTAACATCACCGGCGCTACTGACTTGTAATGGTGCAGGGTTGTCTAAATCATCAAAAATAACAAAGCCTTGACCTGGGTTTATGGTTCCTAAGTCTAGGGTTTGAGTGGATAAATTTGCACCAAATAGGATAACTGCGGCTCCTGTTCCACCGATGAGGAGGTCAGCTTTTCCATCCTGATTAATGTCTGGAATTAGAGCCGTGCTAGTTATATCTAGCAGGGTTTCTCCATTAATTGCTGAGGTACTGTTAGTCAGGGTAATTGTCCCACCTAGATAACTTTGAGTGGTCAAATTAGAGTTGGAGTTATTAGAAACAATGCTATTACCTTCGTTTAGGCGACTAACTCTTGAAGTATTGGGATTTGTGCCTTGATGGAGAGTGTGAATATTATTCCCTTGCTGATTGCGAATATACAGACCCCCATCCTCGCCCAACGCAAGATAAGCCCCCTGATTTCCGGATGTATTGGTTGACCAGTAGGAGAGTGGAGATAAACCCGCCCATTCATATAATACAAAGTTGCCGTCTGATTGCATGACAGCTTGATAATAAGTGGCATATTGAGGCTCTGAGGGGGAAGTTGTGGTACTCCAAACTTTAGTATTAGTGGTTTGATTAAATAAGACTAAATAACCATTTTCGTCGATGCTCAGAGTAAATAGCTCGTTAGCAATCGATTGGGACAGTATTAGGGTAATTTCCCCTGATTCTTGATTAGCATTGGGTGACATGATGGCGTAGTCTGCTTGACCATCTCCATTAAAGTCATAACCCCCTGTTACGACTGAACCAAAACGGTCACCAGCTTGTCCATTGGGGTTAGTAATTTGTTGTCCGTAAGCAGGATTATTGCTGAGTAAAGTATCAATATCAGTGATGCTTTGAGGCGTTTCAAATAAGGTTCCCCCATAGAGTAAATAAGCGCCTCCTTGATTATTATTGAGACCAGGCGCACCAATGATTAAATCGCTCTTACCATCCCCATTGACATCTCCTGCATTGGCAATACTATAACCCAATTCACTCAAGGCTTGTCCTGTTAAAAGCAGTCCATTACTACCCAAATTATTGAGGTCATTAACTTGGTTATAGTCTTCTGCAAATACCACATAAACGCCGCCTTGTTCATCATCAAAATCCGGTGCAGTCATGGCAAAATCAGTTTTACCACCACTATTAACATCTCCTAAAGCCGTTACTGCTTGACCAAAGCTGGCAAAGTATTCATTGTCTAAAGTCCAATAAAAACCCGAAGCGTTAGCATTGGCAGGATTTTCTGAGAAAGTCCCTAAATCAACCTGATTATCTCCTGTTTGTCCATATACTACATAAACTTGTCCGGGTGGGGTGGTCGCAATTTGTTGCACGGTAGGGTTATTAATAGATTCATATTGCCAAGCAATGACGACATTACCATTATTATCGAGGGCAATATTCGGGCGTTGGTTAGCCCCTGCTGTATTTGAGATAGCCTGTAAACTGTTTACATTCCAAGTAATATCATTATTTTCTAATGTTCCCGTCAAAAAGTACAAATAGGAAAGATTAGCTGAATTATCATCTACTGTTCCGGTAAACGTGCCATAAACCGTTGTGTTATCAGGAGCAATAATGTAAGAAATATCACTACTATCAATTAAATCGTTGACATCCTCTCCTAATAATCCATAAGAAGTAGCATTAACTAGGTAAGTTGTTGAATTAGGTTCGGATGAAATACTGACAGGTAATCCTCGGTAATTTTGACTGAAACTGGTTTCCCCAGTTGAACTAGAGACTTTATCAGCAATTCGGATATAAGAAACATAGGAAATGGAAAAGAAAAAGAAATTAAATTCGGCTTTACCTTTGTTGGTATAAATTGCTTCCTCAAAACCATGTTTATTAAATTCTTCTGTTTGAACCCCTTTGACGGATAAATCAATAAATCCTTTGGCTATACTGGCCTTGAGATAAAGACCGGTATCTATTCCCAAATTGAAGTCATCATCATCCAAGGTATCTGCTAAAAAGCTAAAAAATTTAGTTGTATCTAGATGCCATTGAAGTTCAGAACGAGGGGTTTCTTCGGTTGGTTCTTTGCCATTTTCATCCACCAGTTTAAAAAAGTAATCACTGGCTTCTATACTTCCTAAATTCGTTCCATTCTCGTCAAACTCAATTTCTGTGGCAAAAGCTATATCAAATCCTAATACAGGACCCCCACTAATGCTTAATATTCCTGCTTCACTGAGTTCATTCAAGAAACCACTTGCACCGGGGAAAAGACTATTTAGAACTAAATTAATCGCATTGACTTCTAATTCAAATCCACCACCCGCTTTAGCCTTAACACTAGAAGGATAGCTAGTTACTTCTTCCCATTGCCCACTCCCTTGAGCAAAAGCTGAGATATCCAAGGAAACATAACCTTTGAATAAGCCACCGGCTAAGGAGCCAGCATTTACAAAACTAGAAAAACCTCCTGCTTCTTTTCCAAGAGTTAAACTAAGTCTTAAGCTATTAGCAGCAACAGGAGACTGACTGCTAAGTTTTTGAGTGGTAGCATCAATTTCTGCACCGATATTAAGGGAAAAACCATGCAAAGCTTTTTCAATACTCGGTGATAGATGGGGTAAATTACCTGTTCCTAACCCGACACTAATAGAAACATAAGGAGGGAGCGTAATAATTCCAGATGCTCCGTCCAAAGCCCCCGGAACAATTGAGTAGGCAAATTCTTTTCCTTTGGGTTTAAAGGTTAATTGATTTGAGTCAGTGGCTGTTACAGGAAGTTGACTAATATCGACAACTTGACTAACTGCTTGGTTATTTTTTCGAGTCGTTACTAAAAGATTGTTATTACTTAAAGCCACAACGTTTAAATTTGTGTCTTCTAATTCATCGTCAGTCAATTGTGTAGGAGAACTCCATTGATAGCCGCCATAAATAGAAGAACTTAGGGAAGAAGTATAAACTTCCGCATTATTGCCACTTCCCCCTATCCAAGAAGCAACAACTCCTCCATTTTGTGTCTTAGTTAAGGTTAAATTGGCGGCGCTTCCTTGACTTTGGCTTCCAATACCACTATTAAGGGGTGTCACCCCAACATATTGACCATTGGTATTAGAAGGTTGATAACCGTAATAGATTTGTCCGTTTTGATTCCAAACTGCATGGGTGACACCATTACCATCTGTAACAGTCGTCAGACCAAAGGGTTGGCCACTGGAGTTGTTTAACCCTAAAATTGAGCTAAGATTGCCCACTTGATAAGGAACACTTAGGTTAGTTATTCCGTATAAAATTCCCGTTTCGTCGATTTGAATTTGACTAAAAACGGGTAAGTTAGCAATAATATTATCCAACTCAATAAAGGTACTAGCACCACTTGACCAAGCATAAATATTGCCGCTATTGTCTAAACCCAACAGAGTTTGACTGTTGAGAGAAACTATTTGTTGGAAAGCGGGATTATTACCCCCATTAAATAGATTAAAATTCGTTCCATCCCAGAGGTAAAGACCACCTTGATTATCTAATGCCCAAACCGAGCCATCCCCTTTTCCTGTTGTAATCTGAGTAACACCACTCAGACCAGTATTAAAACCTGCATCAAATTGTTGTGTCGTTGTATTCCACACATATTGTTGAATGCGATTAGACAGATCGAACTTGATAATTGTCCAAATCTCATTATCATTAATAGCAGAAAAAGAAGCAAAAAAGTCTGTATTGGTGGCTGATTGCACTAGAATTGGATCTGCCCATATCTGAGAAGTGCTATTCCAAGACGTTAGATAATAACCCGCTTGTCCTGAAATATTACTGTAGATTAAAGCATAAAAATTACCCGCATTGTCAGAATCTATACCAACAATCTGACTTGGTGCTGGCAAACTCGATACATCGACCAGACTGTAATTTTGAGTGGCATTATCCCAGTAGTAATATTGCCCATTTGTCGTACGAGCTAATCGCTGAGTAGAATTGCTCACGATAGTTTGTTGAATCGTACTATAGTCTATCAGATTACTCATGGCGATTTAGTGTTCTAGATAAATTGGGAACAGATAAGCCTTTTTCTCTCTTTCTTATTGGGATTGGACGGCTTAAATTTTCAATAAAAACATTGTAGCATTTTTCCAGATGTCAATACTGTCCAGGGTGAGAGCATCTCAAACGCTATTGACAATTGACCAATTTTGTGATCTGCGTGGGCAATTCAATTGATACCAGTCAATCAGAATAGTTACGAAATCTTCATAATTTGGTCGATTTTTGCTTAACAATTGAGAGGGCAAATTCTCCTCAAATATGCCTGAATCGCCCCCTGGGTAAGCAACTTACATATAGCGCTTTTCATGTTACTGAGGTATCGACAAGTTTTGCCAGCAAAGGGTTTAAGCTCCTTGCTCATACCTCATTCTTATGAAAACTGCTATAAAGTTGATTTTGTCAAGAATTATTAAGATGCGCTTGCTTACCCTGATAGGAGTGGGCAGCTATTGACGCGATTAACGATGGAGAAGGATAAATGAGAAAAGTTGTTTCTTGTTTATATCATAAGGATAATTGTTGTCGATAAATCTTAATTTGTTCCAAGCGAGGGCCGACCTTAGAAATAATGGTAAATTCTAAATTTTGGTAATATAATTGTTCTCCCACCTTCGGTATTTTTTGCCAATGATGGAGGATAAAACCGGCTAGGGTTTGGTATTCATCGGCCAAGGGTAAGCTTAAATTTAATGCTTTGTTCACGTCCTCTAAATTCATTTGTGCTTGTACGAGAAAAGTTGATTCATCGAGGAGTTGATATTCCACTGTTCCTGATTGATCACTAGGGGGAAAAGTTCCTAGAATCTCGCCGATTAAATCTTTCAGGGTTAATAAACCGGCTGTTCTGCCAAATTCATCCACAATGATAACCATCTTTAAGAATGATTCCTGCATCACTGTCAGTAATTCATTTAAAGGGGTAGTTTCGGGGAAAAAACGCACAGGTTTTAACCAAGGTTTAATCGGGGTTGTTAAATTTAACTGACCTTCGACAAGGGGTAAAGCTAAATCTTTAAAATCGATCAGACCACGGATATCATCACCGGAATCTCCTGCCACAGGATAACAAGAATAGCCACTGTTAACCACGTTGAGCAATAATTCCTGAAAAGTTGCGGTCGAGGGAATAGCTATTAAACGGTTATGGGGAACCATAATTTCTGCGGCAGTAATTTCGCTAAACTGGAAAACATTATTTAAAATTTTCCTTTCCGCTGCTTCTAATCCCGTTAATTCCCCTTCCATGCTGATAATTAATTGTAATTCCTCGGAAGTTACCCGACTAGAACGCTGCAGATCCACTTCGGGAATACGGGTTAAAACCAATAAAAAACGAGTTGATTGGTTGAGAATACCGATAAAAGGCTTAAAAATCCGGGAAATAACGCCAATAGGTGCTGCTAATAATCGCGCCATCGGTTCGGCATAAATTAAAGCTAGGGATTTGGGATAAAGTTCCCCAAAAACTATCTGGAGATAGGCCACGATTAAAAAAGCTAGACAAAGAGAGAAACCATGGGAGAGAAGATTTTGCCAGTTTAAAGAAAAGGGTAAAAAACTTAGTAATTTCTTCACAAAAACGGTCATGGTACTCTCCCCGATCCAACCTAAAGCTAAACTAGAAAGGGTGATGCCTAATTGGGTAGTGGAAAGTAAGCGATCGAGACTTCTTTGTAGAGATTGTACCGTCTGCGCTGGCACATCTCCCGCGGCCACTAGCTGACTGATGCGGGTACGACGGACAGACACAAGCGAAAATTCGGCCGCTACGAAAAAAGCATTGAGGACGATTAGTAAAAAGACTAAAATTAAACGAGTCAATAAATCCTGATTATCCATAGCGAAAAGGCAAAATTCGCCTTTTTTAAAGCCTATCCTTTGGTTTCGTCCTTTGATTGCGGTTGGTTTTTCTGTTGTTGCATATAAACTCTCACTCTTTTAATTACTTCTTCTTCTTTCACGGGGATAAAAGTTTGATTGCGACCATAACTGGTGCGATCGTTGGTAAACTTTTTAGCGGGGTTGATATCCGGTTGACTGACTCCCTTCAGGGAGGCGATTCCCAATTGATAGGCTACCCAACCGCTACCGAAGCCGGCGGCTAACATGGCTACCATCAAAAGGAGACCTAACTGCAAGGAGGTGCTGATTGCAAATTTTTTCATCTTGGTGGGGCTGAATTTTCACGTTCAGAGTAATTACCGATCTATAATGAGTTAATAGTATAACCCAGGGTTGGCCGAGCGGTTGAGGCAACGAACTCATAATTCGTGCTAGGCAGGTTCAACTCCTGCACCCTGGATAGTTTTGATGGCTTCGGGTGATCGGCTTCGACTGCACTGGAGTAAGTGCAGAGTGTAGGGTGCGTGTTTGCGGCTACCAATTCGGTCAAAAAACCAAAATTAACAAGCCGCCGTAACGCACCGATTATATTATCTCTTGTTTCAAGGCTCTGCCTTGGAACACAATATTTAAGGCTCTGCCTTAAAGAGTATTCAGGTAGAATCCTTGCTTCTGATCAAGGTTCTGGTATCTCCAACTGACGAAAAATTCTCACAGCAGTAAACTCGACAATTTCTCGATGTCGAGGGATGGCTGCGCGCCGACCATTGAGGGGATTTTCCCAGATGGAATGTTCACTTCCTTCTCGTACTAATTGACAACCCTGTTGACTGAGATAACGTAACAAATCTCGACGCTTCATGAGGCGATCGAAGTCGGTACAATTTGGACATGGGTTGATGCAGAAAAGATTAGATAAATTGGTTCTTCTAAATCCGCTTCTGGGTCTGTTAACAACGCATTAGGCAAGGGTAAAGATTCCCCCCTAGATAAATTAACTTCTGCCATGTCCACCAGCGCACTGGCTAAGGAACGGCGTACTGCTGCTAGATCATTTCCCCAGGAAATCACGCCAGGGAAATCCAAGACTTCTCCATGGACTCCCTGTTCCAAAAATTTATACATTGCTTTGTAGGTAAGCATCCAATTTATACTCCTTTCTTTCACCGATATATTTAGTAAAATGTAGGGTGCGTTAGGCGGCTACCAATTCGGTCAAAAAACCAAAATTAACAAGCCGCCGTAACGCACCGATTGTATCATTAATTGTACCTAATCTAAAACAGGCTTCTAGCCTGTTCCACGGGAAGATGGCCTCGGGGGGATATTGGTTGATAGATAGATAAAGATTAACGCTGGTCTCACCCCCTCGCAATCACAGAGTGTAGGGTGCGTTATGCTATTCCTAAAAAAACCTAAGAAACTAATTCAAATTCAACCTTCATTTTTAGGGCTGTAGCTATGAGATTTAACAACAAAAAAGAGTTTCCTTCATAGTCAGCATTTTCTAAAGCTTTAATAATAGATTCATCAGTATTAATTAATTCTGCTAAAGCTTTTGTCGAAAGATGATATGTTTCCTTTATCTTAAATATTTTTCTGGCTACTTCGTCATCAATACGAGCTTTTTCTAATTCTAATTGACGCGCTGGATTATTAACATAATAACGGTGGTAAAGAATTTTTAAGCCATCGGCTGTTGTTTGGGGTGTATTCATATTAACTCCTGAAAATAAGTGTGTAATGCGGAGTAAGGGTTTGTAGTTTTTCTAAAATAATTTGCAGGTGGGGAGTTATGGATATCATGGCAATCTCAAGTTCATATTTAAGGCAGAATAATAAAGTAGCTCATGTTATCGGATTGAATTAAATTGAAATGTCTGTGGTCTAATGTCAGAATTTGGTTAATAGAATAGCGTTCTGCCATGACCAGTAAACTAGCATCAACTAAGCCTAACGGTAAATCTTGATAACGAGTCATAATTTTAAGAGCTTTTTCTAAATCTTCTAAATCGAAGGGAAGCAAACTATATTTTCCCTGTGTAATATCCATCAAAAAAGCTCTAGCTACTCTTTCACCGAGATATTTAGTCGCTAAATAATCAACTTCTGGTAATACCGTCACAGGCACAAAAACTTGCTGATTTTTGATCGCTTCTACGACAATAAAATGATAGTGATCGTCTCGGTCTAATAGGGCAATAATTCCACTGGTATCTGCTATTATCTTTCGTCCTGCCACAATAATTCCTCGCAACGAGTTGATAGGTCAGACATTCCACTAGCTCCCATCCCAATAGATGGGGGTAAAGATGGGGAATCATTGTCTTTTATTGGCTCATTTTCTATATTTTCCCCTATTTCTTTAAGGATTAATTGAGCAATATTTTCCTGTCGATCTGCTGGCAGAGTAGCTAATTTTTTGAGAGCAAGTTCTAATAATTTAGTCATGATTTTTTATTCAATGAAAAAGTTCTAATTATAGCGCACCACTTTTATCATTCATTCTACCTGAATATAACGACGAGAAAGATTGCTTCGGGGGGATATTGGTTGAGAGATGAAGGTTAACGTGAATATCCCCCCTCGCAATGACATCTTTGTCGGAAAAAAGCTTCCTTTGACTTGGCGAAGCAATCAGTGTCAGGTATCGAGTTCCGCAAAATGCGATGTTTCCGCGATCAAAATCCCCAAAATTATCCTTGACAAAAGACCTGAGATCGTTATATCCTACAGCTTACAAGTCTTTGCGCGAGAGAAGATAGCTTTACCTAACGCCTCACAAACGAATGCCATCCATTCGGGAGTATGTTTGCCAGGATTAGCACCATAACCCGGTAGGTGAGTTTTGGGGGATGCTGACAATATATAACCCGGTAGGTGGGCTTTGGGGGCTGCTGAATTAAAAGTTAACTGTCCGTAGGACAACCACCTCCAATCCTTAAATATACCTCCTTTTCTCCAGCCGACGCAATCG
>NZ_JADBVM010000272.1:0-18606 GCF_020244875.1 Microcystis sp. M44BS1 | reverse complement strand
CTGACATAAGAAGATTCTTCAAGATTGAGAAGTCTAGTCCCATTCTAGCGACTTGGCGGAGAAGAAATGTCCCTAGCTTCTCATCCGTGTTTTTTCAATTAATTATTGACTATCAACTAATCAGCGATCGCAGTTCAAGGGTAAGGGGTCAAAGGTCAAAAGGCGATCGCGGTCAATGGATAATTATCAACTATAGCTCCTGCGGCCATGGGCTACTATTTTGAGCATCAGGAAGAAATTGACCTGGAAATCACCCAAGAACTGGATCAGATACAAGTTAGCATGACGCGAATAGCTAAATCACCTTTTTACACTGGCAGAAAGAAGTGACTTTCCCCCCCTTCCCCCGAATGTACCCCGTAACTGATATAAGTAGAGATGTAGGTCTATAACCAAAATTGCCGCATCAGTTCGGTTAGGTGACTGTTTTTCGCTTGTCTAGGAGGGTAGATATGCTCAACGAATTAATTTATGAAGGATTAGGTTTAAGTGCTGTTTTCGGAGGACTATTCCTCTGGTCGCGCTCTGGTCTCGTCAGCAAAAATACCGCCCTTTTAGCCGCACAAGCGCAATTACAGCAAAGTAACGCAGATTTGTTGGTTCAAGTCAAGGGTTTAGACGTGGCGCAATCAGACTTAAAAGACGAAAATCAGCAGTTGCACGCCAAGATAATTCACATAGAACAACATTCCGCCCAATTACAGTATAAAGCTACGGATTTAGAAAATTCTCTCCAGTCCCTCCAGCAAGCTGTGCAGATAGGTGAGAGTGAAATCGAACAACTGAAAACCACCGCTAAGGACATAGAAGCGGAGAAAGCTGGTTTGATGGAGAAGTTAGAGGCAGAAAAAGCCCAAATTACTAGCCTAGAGGCACAGATTCAAACTTTAGAGCAGCAAAAAGGTGAAATTAACCGTCAATTTGATTTGACCAAAAAACAGACCACCTCTCTCTATAGTCAAATTCAGACCCTAGAACAGGATAAAGCTCTCTTACAGCAAGATATAGAAAAAGCCGAGGAATTAAAGGCGAAAGTGGCCGATTTAGAGCATAAAAATCAAGAATTAAGCGATTTAGCCGCCCAAATTCCCAGCTTGCAAGGTCAAATTCAAACCCTAGAACAGAATCTGGCTCACCAAACAGAACAGTATGAGCAAGGACAGCAAGAAATAGCCAGCTTACAGGGTCAAATTAGCGGGTTAGAACAGGAAAAAAAGTCTCTCAGCGAAGATTTAGCCGCAAGTCAAACTCGATCGCTCTCTTTAGGCCAAGAATGCGACAATTTAACTATAAAACTCCAAGAAACCGTCGCTCAAGTGGCGGCTATAACCGACGAAAAGGACAGTCTCGGCGCTCGTCTCGAAGCAGCTAAACTGGAGTTACAAGCTTTGGAAGTCCAGAAAGGGGAATTATCGGCAGAATTAACCACTGCTGCCGAAAAAATTGCTGATTTAGAAGGGCAATTACAGGAATTAACCCAGTTACCCCAACAATTGGCTGATTCTCAGGCAAAAATTGCTGATTTAGAAGGGCAATTACAGGAATTAACCCAGTTACCCCAACAATTGGTCGATTCTCAGGCAAAAATTGCTAATTTAGAAGGGCAATTACAGGAATTAACCCAGTTACCCCAACAATTAGCCGATTCTCAGGCAAAAATTGCTGATTTAGAAGGGGAATTACAGGAATTAACCCAGTTACCCCAACAGTTAGAAACCTATCGGGAAAATATTGCCAATTTAGAGATTCAACTACACCAATTAAGTGCCGAAAAAGACCAATTAGAAGCCACAACTTCCCGTCATATCGAGGAATTAAGCCAACAAAATCGCCAAATAACTCAAGATTTAGAAGTCCAAAAAACGGCAGCTAAAGCTTTAGAAAAGGAAAAAATTAAGTTTGAGGGTGAGTTAACAACTAAGCAAGAAAAAATCGCCGCTTTAGAGGTTCAAATTCAAAACCTACAACAAGAAAGAGACGATTTCTCTCGACAAACTGCCCCTATTACTACTAATGAACCGGAAGCAATTATTAGCGAGACTCCGGTAGTAGAAGAACCGGAAACTCCCCCGGTGATTGCCGAGGAAACTCCGGTAGTAGAAGAACTGGAAACCCCCCCGGTGATTGCCGAGGAGACTCCTGTGGTGACAGCAGAAAAAATCACGGTTGCCGATACAAGTTTAGAAGTGCAACCCGCAGCAAAGATAGTCCAGACGAGTCAAGAATCCGCAGAAAATCCCCTAAGAGGAAAAACCGTAGTTATACTAGGAACCTTCAGCCAAATCAGTCGCGAGAAAGCGAAATCATTGATTATTAATGTCGGTGGTACTGTTACCGGTTCCCCCAGTGCGAATACTGATTATATTCTCCTCGGTAAAGCTCCCGGTGAGAAACTCAAAAAGGCTCAAAAATTAGGCATTAAAACCCTTTCAGAAGCCCAATTTCTGCAAATGGTAGAATTACTTTAGCCGTCGGTCGTCGGTCGTCAGGTGATAGGGTGATAGGGTTTTGGGGTGATAGGGTGATGAGACAGCTTCCCCACTTCCCCACTTCCCCACTTCCCCACTTCCCCACTTCCCCACATCCCCACATCCCCACATCCCCACATCCCCACACCTCCCTTTCCATTGATTACGAAAATTATGAGTCAAAAAATTGCCTTTTTAGGATTAGGAGTGATGGGAGCGCCGATGACGGCTAATCTTGTCCGTCAGGGTTTTGCTGTCAATGCTTGGAATCGTACCCCAGAAGCGCCGGGGATAACCATTGCTGGGGCAGCTGGTGCGAACATTTGTTCTAATATTGCCGCCGCCGTCAGGGATGCCGAGATTGTCTTTACCTGCGTCGGGGATGTGCCTGACGTGGAAGCGGTAATTTTGGGACCGGGGGGTGTCGTGGAATCGGCAGCGGTGGGAACTCTGGTGGTGGATATGAGTACCATTGGCTCTCAAGCCGCTAGGATGATTGGTAAAAAGCTAGAGGAAAATAATCTCCGTTTTCTCGATGCTCCCGTCTCTGGGGGCGATATTGGGGCGAAAAACGGCACTTTAACTATTATGGTGGGGGGGAAAGAAGCGGATTTTCAGACTTGTCTGCCCTGTTTTCAAGCCATGGGTAAAACTATTCGCTGGTGTGGCGAAATTGGCAACGGACAAGCGGTAAAACTCTGTAATCAAGTCTTGGGGGCAGTTCACATGGTGGCGCTGTGTGAGGCTCTAAAAATGGCAAAAATTCAAGGATTAGACCCCAATTTAGTCATAGAAGTCTGTAAAACGGGGGCGGCAGGTTCTTGGGCGTTGGAAAATTTGGGACCAAAAATCCTCGCCCAAGATTTACAGCCAGCTTTTATGATTGAACATATCTTAAAAGATTTGCGATTAGTCAAAGAAACTGCCCAGACAGCCGGGGAAATTCTGCCCGGGACAGATTTAGCAGAAGCTTTATTTAAAGTAGTAGCAGAATTGGACGAAGGCAAGGGAATTAAACAGGGAACCCAAGCGATGATTCGCGCCTATGATTAAGCATTTTGTTGGCGATAAATATCATCGGTACGGGCAGCCATGATGAAGTCATTTTGATGTAATCCCCCCACGTCATGAGTCCACCAAGAAACGGTAACTTTACCCCATTCTGTCAATAAAGCGGGGTGATGGCCTTCTTTTTCCGCCGCTTCTCCCACGGCATTAGTAAAGGCGATTGCCCCTTGAAAATTGGCAAATTTATAGAGTTTTTGCAGACGGGGAATCCCCTCGTATTCTAAGAGATTCCAATCGGGAATTTTAGCCTGTAAAGCGGTAATTTCCTCGGCAGTGATAGGAGAAGAACCCGATTGATAAGGTTGACATTTTTGTTGAGCAAGTTCGGTCATAGGGGTATCAATTAAGATTTTTTAAGTAAGTAGTTATAATTAAATTGAAGATAGATTTTGCCTCTGATCCCCCCTTGATAAGGGGGGTGCCGATCCCCCCTGCCCTACCTTGATAAGGGGGGTATCTGACAACTTTTAACACCTACCTACTTACCTTTATTATAGAGGAAAATACCCCAGAGAAATTTTCTATTCTTCCTCTGACTCTGGAGAACTTACCCAAGGGGTAGAAGATTCGGCAGCTTTCGGGAAAGAAAAAGATTTTTTTGGAGGAGAAGGCAATAATTCCAATTGTCGATTACCGGTTTTATAGCTAGTTTTATTTTTCTGCTCTCCCCGTCGTCGTTGGGAGGTTTTTTCCTCTGTCGTATTTTCGGCTATCACTTCATACAAAATCGCCCGTTTATCCTCTTGTTGGCCTTTTCTTAAAACCCGTCCCAAACGCTGAATATATTCCCTCGTGGAACCGGTTCCCGATAAAATAATCGCGATGCGTGCTTCCGGCACATCAACCCCTTCATTAAGAACATGGGAAGTCACCAGAATTTTGTATTCTCCCTGACGAAAACGGGTCAGGATTTCATGGCGTTCTTTCACGGGAGTTTGATGGGTTATGGCAGGTATTAAAAAGCTCTCGGAAATGCGGTAAACTGTGGCATTATCGTTGGTAAAAATTAAAATTGGTTCCGGATGGTGTTCACAGATTAACTCGGCTAAAACCCGCAATTTTCCCTGGGTTCCGGAGGATATTTCCTTCGACTCCCGGTGGGCCAACATGGCCCGGCGCCCTTCGCTACTTCTGGCACTAATCATGACAAAATTTTGCCAACCATCTAAACCAGACAAACTGAGATTATTTTTTCTTAAAAAATCATTGCGAATTTTAATTGCTTCTTGATATTTTTCCTGTTCTTTGGCAGATAGTTTCACTTTAATTTGAATTATTTCATGATCCGCTAGGGCTTTTCCTGACAAGTCTTGGGGACTTTTTTGATAAACAATTGCACCAATAAGATAATCTAAATCTTGATGACTACCATCACCGCGATCCGGTGTTGCTGTTAAGCCTAAACGATAGGGTGCGATCGAATCTTCCGCTATTTTCCGAAAGAAATCCGATGGTAAATGATGACATTCATCAAAAATTAAAAAAGCGTAACGATTGCCAAGAGTTTCTGAATAAATTGCCGCACTTTGATAAGTGGCGATTAAAATAGCACTATTATCCTTAGAACCTCCCCCTAATAATCCCACCTCGGCATCGGGAAAAGCCGCCAACATCTGGGCATACCACTGGTGCATTAAATCAATAGTCGGCACGATAATTAAGGTGCTGCGGGGAGTCGATTGTAGAGCTAATTGGGCAAGATAGGTTTTACCAGCAGCGGTGGGAAGGACGATAACACCCCTTCTCTGGGATTTTTTCCAAGCGATTAACGCTTCCGTTTGGTGGGGGTAGGGTTCCCGTTCAAAACTGGCAATTAATTCTAAATTGTTGAAAGCTTTTGCTTCATCTTGGAAGTTAATGCCCTCCTCCTGTAGGGTTTCCACGAGAGGACGATAATGAATGGCCAAAATGCGAAATCTTTCGATACGATCATCCCAAGTGGCAAAATCTAGCCATTTTTTCCCTTTTGGTGGTGGATGGAGAATTAAGGTTCCTCGCTCATATTTGAGGGTGGGTAAGCGCATTTTTCAGTTATCAGTTATCAGTAAACAGTTATCAGTTATCAGTAAACAGTTATCAGTAAACAGTTAAGCTAAGACGCATTTAAACCGCTTATTCTTAGATTAGCCGAACCCCCCCAATCCCTTTACTGTTGCCTTTTGCCTCTTGCCTTTTGCCTCGTCTCAACAAGCAATTTAAATTACGAACAGCTTATCAGTAAACAGTAAACAGTATAAGTGAACTGAAAACTTACATCTGATAACTGATAACTTATTCAAGGCTGATGGCTTATATTTATCTAAGGGAGGACTTACGCCCTACGCCTCTACAGAAAAACTAATGCGGGGTAATGTAGGGGCGCAATGCTTGCGCCCAAAATGTAAAATTTACGAACACTTTACACCATGATGTCAAGAGAGCCAATTTATCTTGTTAAAAAAATAGAGTGTGAATTAACACACTCTCAGCATATCGGAACAGTCAAAGTTTGGCAATAGATTAAATCTTTTCGGTTAGTTTAGTCAGAACGCGATTGGAACGTTCCACAAAAGCTTGCATTCCCTCAGCATCAAATCCTTTTTGAGCGATTAAAGCTAAATCATAAACGTGCTGACAGAGCATTTTCGCTAATTGCGCCGATGGAGATTCGCCACTACCAGTAACAATACTTCCCTGACTAATCTGGACAATCTGTTGAATTAAGGGATGATTAGTATTAATCATCAGAATATGTTCTTCGGGGAAAGCCATGGCTTTTTGTTGCATCATTGCCGTCATTTCCTGTAAGCGTCGCATCGCTTCTGGAAGTAAGACAATTGCTGGGGGAGTACCTTGGGGATCATCAGATTTCAAGGCTTCAGTTTTGATATTGATGCGGGAATTATCGAGAGCTTTGGCGAAGATTTCTTTGATTAATTCAGCCCGGGTTTTATTACTGGCGGGATCGATAATTTCACTAGCTTGATCCTGTTCGAGCAGTGTCGAGTCTAATTCAGAATCAACCCGGGTGAATTTCACATCAGAGTATTCTCTTTCTAGGAAAGGAATAAAGTAATTAGTATCGATGAAAGAATCAAAGAAGAGGATTTCTAACCCTTGATTTTTGTAGAGTTCAACGTAGGTGGATTGGCTACGAGGATCGGTACAGTAAAAAACTCGATTTTCGTGGCGTTCTTTATGGCGTTCTAGGTAGGCTTTGAGAGTAGTATAACCTTCCTGTTCGATCGCTTCTAGGGGAGTTTTCGCCGTTGTTTCTTGCCATGCGTCACCTTCGGCGGTTTGCACTTCCACTTGTACCGCAGTTTCTGGGAGTTTGTAGGTAGTGCGATAGATTAAAATATCTTCTACCTGCTGTTTAAATTTATCCTCTTTTAAGGAACCAAATTTAATAAAAGTTCCCACATCTTCCCAACAACGAATATATTCTTTTGCGTCTTCATTGTAGAGAGATTTGAGGCGATCAGCAATTTTTTTGGCAATAAAATCGGCAATACGGCGAACGGTGCGATCTTTGGTTAAAGCACTTCGAGACACATTTAAAGGAATATCTGGACTATCGATAACTCCTCGCAAGGGGATCAGGAAATCGGGAATAATTTCCTCACAATGATCGCTGACAAAAACCTGATTACAGAATAACTTTAATTGTCCTTTTGAGACATCCACATCCGGTCTGAGTTTGGGAAAATAAAGAATGCCATTGAGCAAGAAAGGATAATCGGTATTCAGATGTACCCAGAGTAAAGGTTCTTCTTGGAAAGGATAGAGATAACGATAGAATTCTAGGTAGTCTTCTTTAGTCAGATTTTGAGGAGATTCTTTCCATAAAGCCCGTTGTTGATTAATCACTTCCCCATCAATTTTAATGGGAACGGGCATAAAATCTGAGTAGGTTTTGACTAACTGGCGAATGCGGGCAGGTTCTAAATATTCCCCTTCCTCATCCATTAAAGTTAGGGTGATAGTGGTGCCGATTTGGCTGCGGGAAGAATCGGTTAATTCAAACTCGGGAGAACCATCACAAGACCAATGGACAGGGGTAGCACCTTCTTGATAGGAAAGAGTATCAATTTCTACCTTTTTAGCCACCATAAAAGCCGAATAAAAACCTAGTCCAAAATGACCGATTAAATCGTTGGCTGATTTTTGGTATTTATTGATAAATTCTTCCGCACTGGAAAAGGCAACTTGGTTAATATATTTCTTGATTTCTTCCGCCGTCATCCCGATACCGTTATCGGTAATTGATAGGGTACGATTTTCTTTGTCGATGGCGAGATTAATTTCTGGTTCGGGGACTTCTCCTCTCGCTTCTCCTGCTAAGGAAGCCATTTTTAATTTCGAGATGGCATCAACACTATTAGATATCAATTCCCGCAGAAAAATTTCATGGTCAGTGTAGAGGGATTTTTTGATAATAGGGAAGATATTCTCGGTATGAATCGTGATATTACCTTTTTCGAGTACCGTCATACGTTCAATCACTAAGGGCTTGACTATTCTAACTTTTTTATTCTGCTCGATAATGGCAGCATTGATCACAGAGCGATTGCCCAACTTCCTCTAGGGGGATAACCGTACCGATCAAGGGATTTGACGGCAGCGGGGCGATTTCTAGAACTCGATCGCAAAAATCGGGGTTATTGATGACTTTTTGACTTTTGCAAGCGGTTGGTTGAGATTTGCCGATTGAGGGGGAATTGCAGTAGCTCTACTTTTCACTTTGTAGATATCCCTCAATCAAAATATCGGGATTGAGATAATTAACCGTGACATTTTCTAACTGTAAAGCTTGGCTCATTAACTGGAAACCTAAATCACCCACGGCAGTAGGTGCATTAATTCCCCCGATGATTTTGGGCGCAATAAAAGCGATAATTTTTTGTACCATGCCCTCAGCGATCGCAGCTGCGCTTAAACCGCCGCCGCACTCCCACAAAACCTGACAAAATCCCCTTTGATCAAGATTTTCCATCACTAAAGTGGGTGTCACCTCGGTTAGTTCGATCACTTCCACGCCTTTTGTTAATAATTGTTGCTTAAGCTTGACATTAGAATCAATTTGTGTATAAACAAGGGTGGGAAATTGACTGGTATCCCAAAGATGAGCGGAGGGGGGTAAATCGAGCGATCGAGTCATGACCACGCGCAGGGGATTATGATCAGAGAGGCCGTGAGTGGTTAGGTGGGGATTATCTTGACGGACAGTGCTACCGCCGACGATAATCGCATCACAGGCCGATCGCAGTTGATGGACTATTTGGCGAGAAGCGGGGCTAGTAATCCAAGCGCTATGACCGCTAGTAGCGGCAATTTTGCCATCGAGAGTCATGGCATATTTGAGGATACCGAAGGGTTTTTTAGTGGTGATGCGATGGATAAAACCCTGATTGAGTTGACGACATTCGGACTCCTCCACTCCCACCAGCGTCTCGATGCCTGCCGATGCTAGTCTTTGAATGCCTTTCCCCGCCACCAGGGGATTAGGATCGATCATCCCTACCACCACTTTTTTAATGCCTGCTCGCACAATTGCCTCGCTACAGGGGGGAGTACGTCCATAGTGGTTACAGGGTTCGAGATTGACGTATAAAGTGGCACCACGGGCTTTTTCTGCTGCCTGTCTCAGGGCGAAAACTTCTGCATGGGGTTGTCCGGCCCCCGGGTGAAAACCTTCGCCGATAATTATACCCTCTTGAACAATCACAGAACCCACCAAAGGATTAGGAGAAGTCCGCCCCAAGGCTTGCCTAGCAAGGGTTAGACATCTTTGCATCATTTTGCGATCGAATTCCGTTGCCCGGGCCATGGTTTATTTCTCCAAAGGAGGGGAAACTTTATCAGTGATCAGTAATCAGTGATCAGTGATCAGTGGGAATTATAAATTATAAATTATGAATTGGGAGATGGGGGTGATGAGGTGATGAGGTGATGGGGTGTGGGGTGTGGGGTGGTCACTTCGTGCGCGTTGCGGGGGGTAGTGGGGTAGTGGGGCATTTGGCTGAAATTTCCCTAAACCCCTAAACCCCTAAATTCCTAAACCCCTAAATCCCTATATCCCCTTTCTAACTGATAACTGATAACTGATAACTGATAACTTCTTTGCTATTGCTATTTTAAAGTGAAACGTATCAGAGGATACAGAAATCTCAAATAAAAAAAAACAAAGATCAAAAAACATTGACTACTCACACCCCAAGATAAATCCCTAGGTGTTTGGTCTTCTGAAATGATTGACCCCTGTTCCTAGGATTTAGCGGTTGAACGGACATAATTGCTCGGTAATTATTTTCAACAGTAATGAATCGACCTACTAACTCAAAAAAGTAAACGAATTAACGATGAAACGAATTGCTCGAAAATCTGGGGAACTTGTCGGTTTGTTACCGAAAATTAACCCTGTCTGGTTAGCCTGTGTTCCTTTGTCCGCGATTATTTTCGTGGTTTGGAACACAGCCGTACAGGCCCAAGATGCGAAACCCCTAACCCCCGAAGATGTCCAAAACGCCCTTAATACAATCTGGGTTTTAATTGCCGCCATCCTCGTGATCTTTATGAACGCGGGTTTTGCGATGCTAGAAACGGGATTCTGTCGCCAGAAAAACGCCGTTAACGTTCTCGCCAAAAACCTGATCGTTTTCGCCCTCTCCACCATATCATTTTGGGCGATCGGTTTCTCCCTGATGTTTGGGTCTGTCAGTAACGAATTTTTCGGTACAGGAGGATGGTTCCTCAGCAGTAGCGATCCCGCCACCTACGCCATGCCGAAATATTTGCCCACCTCGGTGTTTTTCCTGTTCCAAGTCGCTTTCGCGGGAACGGCGGCAACGATTGTATCTGGGGCCGTGGCAGAACGGATTAAATTCGTCGATTTCCTGGTTTTTAGCTTAATTATCGTCGGTATCATGTACCCGATCACCGGTCACTGGGTTTGGGGTGGCGGTTGGTTAGCTGACCTTGGTTTTAAAGACTTCGCCGGTTCGACGGTGGTTCACTCGGTCGGTGGTTGGTCTGCTTTAACCGGGGCGGCAATTCTCGGCCCGAGAATGGGTAAATATATCAACGGTCGCACCAGTGCCTTACCCGGCCATAACATGAGTATCGCGACCTTGGGTTGTTTAATTCTCTGGATTGGCTGGTTTGGTTTTAACCCCGGTTCTGCTTTAGCGGTTAATGAAACTGTTCCCTATATCGCTGTCACCACTAACCTCGCCGGGGCTGCGGGCGGCATTGCCGCTACCTTTACCGCTTGGGCAAAAGATGGTAAACCCGACCTTTCGATGATTATTAACGGTATTCTGGCCGGTTTAGTAGCCGTTACTGCTGGTTGTGATGGTGTATCCTATTGGTCGGCGGCAATCATCGGTTTAATTGCCGGTGTGGTCGTGGTTTACTCGGTGGCTTTCTTCGATAACCTGAAAATTGATGACCCGGTGGGTGCGACTTCCGTTCACCTCGTCTGTGGTGTGTTTGGAACTTTAGCCGTGGGTATCTTCAATAAAGATGCGGGTTTAATCACCGGTCAATTGCAACTGTTTATTAACCAAATTATCGGAATTGTGGCAGTAGGGGCATTTACCGTGATTGTTAGTGGTATTGTTTGGACAATCCTCAAGGCTACCCTCGGTATTCGTGTTACTCCCGAAGAAGAATTAGAAGGTCTGGATGTGGGTGAACACGGGATGGAAGCCTATAGCGGTTTCGTCAAGGAGTCCGATATCGTTGCCGGTGGCTATTATGCTTCTACTGTTGACATGGAAACGCCTAGCACTCGTTAGGGTAAACCTTATAAAGATAGATTAATTGATCCCCGACAAAGTTAAAGAGAAAAGGAAGAAGGCCTCGCCCTGATGCGATCGGTGGCTATAATTGCCTTCTAAACCTTTTCTCTTTCGGTTTTTGTCTCTTTCCAGACAGAAAAAAATAATCTTGCTACTAACCACCAACCGACAATGAAAAAGATCGTAGGAATAACCATACTTTTGCTGGGACTGGGATTCAATTGCGGAGTTGCCCCGGTTTTTGCGGAAACCATCGCCGCCGCTCCCCCCAATCCGATTAGTTCTGGGGATACCGCTTGGATGCTGATCTCCTCAGCTTTAGTTTTATTAATGACCCCCGGACTGGCTTTTTTTTATGGGGGTTTAGTGCGTTCCCGTAACGTCCTCAACACCATGATGATGAGTTTGGTGGCCATGGGTGTCATCGGTGTAACTTGGGTGCTTTGGGGTTATAGTCTCGCTTTTGATGTTACCCCGGGTAAAAGTGGCTTTGGGGAAGGAATTGAAGCTTTTATCGGTGGTCTGGATTGGGTTTTTCTCAACGGTGTCACGGCCACCGCGCCCGATAGCACCGGCTATGCTCCCACGGTTCCCCATCAAGTGTTTATGGTCTATCAGATGATGTTCGCCATCATCACCCCAGCTTTGATTTCGGGGGCGATCGTAGAACGGGTCAACTTTAAGGCCTATTTTTGGTTTTTACTGCTTTGGTCCACCTTTATCTATTCTCCCCTAGCTCACTGGGTTTGGGGTAAGGGTTGGTTAGCAGCTACTGGAGCGCTGGATTTCGCCGGTGGAACCGTTGTTCACATCAGTTCTGGGATTTCCGCGCTGGTGGCCGCTTGGGTAATCGGTCCGCGGCGTAGTTTTGGTACCCAAACCTATGCACCCCATAATGTGCCGTTTGTTCTCCTAGGTATCGGTTTACTCTGGTTCGGTTGGTTTGGTTTTAATGGTGGTAGCGCACTTTCCTCTAGTTCCCTAGCCACGACAGCTTTTGTTAATACCAGTATCGCCGCTTCGGCTGGGGGTTTGACATGGATGCTGATAGAATGGATTTTACGGGGTAAACCGACAGCAATCGGTATTGCTAGTGGATTTTTGGGGGGATTAGTGGGTATTACTCCCGCTGCCGGTTTTGTTCTACCCATCGGTGCGATTCTGATTGGTTCGATCACTGCCCTTACCTGTTTTTTTGCGGTTAGTCTCCGGGCAAAATTGCGCTTTGATGACTCTTTGGATACCTATCCTGTCCATGGTGTGGGTGGGACGGTAGGGGCAATCCTTACGGGGGTTTTTGCCACTAAATCGGTTAATTCCTTCGGTAATGACGGTTTACTATTTGGCAACCCCGGCTTAGTCTGGACGCAATTTGTTGGCGTTGCTGCCACTTATATCTTTGCTGCCGTGGGTACTTTCGTCATCCTGAAAGTTCTCAGTTTATTCATGGATTTGCGGGTTAAACCGAATACGGAGGCAGAAGGGTTAGATGTGCCTCAACACGGAGAGGAAGCCTACGGACAGGAATTCGAGTTTGGTAGCAGCTTTTCCTACCAAGAAAATCCTCCCGCCACAAATCCGCAAGAAAATTATTAGCGATTTAATCAGCTATCGATCCAGCCAACAGAGGCGAAATTTCGTCTCTGTGAAACTGGGCTAAAAAATTCCGTTTTTGGTCGTCTTGTCTCTGTCACCGGGGATTGTGATCCTGTCCGTCGCTGGCAAAGAATGCTCGATCGTTATTGTGCGAAGATTCTCCGAGACCGAGAAACTCTCCGCCAAGGCTTAATGATTAGCGATCGCCAAGGCGGATCGAGTTTGATCCAGATGGGCAAAACAGCAAAAAATTACCGATTCTTACTGACAAGAATCAAGAAATTTGTAAGCCAGCTAACTCAGCAATTGTATAGGTGGGTCTGCCTTTAACTTCGTCGTAAATTCTACCGATATATTCTCCTAGTATTCCGATGCTAATTAGCTGTACAGAACCCAGAAAAAATATAGCGATCATAATCGTGGCAAAACCCGTGATCGGTGAGTTGGGCTGCTGTAAACGCCAATATAATACTAACAGAGCCATAATCAAAGATATCAGGGCAGAAAATAATCCTAGATAGGTGGCAAAACGTAAGGGGACACGGGAAAAAGATACTAGGCTATTAATAGCTAAAGATAATGATTTGCTAAAGGTATATTTTACTTCCCCGGCAAAGCGCGCATCCCGTTCAAATTTAACCGCAGTTTGTGGAAAGCCAATCCAAGCGCGCAACCCACGAATATAACGATTTCTTTCTGGGAGAGAATTTAATAGATCTACTACCTGACGATCCATTAAACAAAAGTCTCCTGTATCGGCGGGAATATCCACATCGGCTAGTCTTTTAAGCAAACGATAAAAGAGATAGGCCGTCAGTTTTTTAAACCAACTTTCTTGTTTTCTTTTGGTTCTTTGGGCATAAACTACTTGATACCCCTCTTGCCATTTTTCAATCATTTGGGGAATTAATTCGGGCGGATCTTGCAGGTCAGCATCTAAAACAATAATTACTTGTCCTCGGCAAAAATTAAGTCCAGCAGTTACCGCCGCTTGATGACCAAAATTGCGGGCGAAACTGATATAACATACTCGTGAATCAGCTTTGTGCAGTTCTCGCAGCAGTTTTAAGGAACTATCTTTACTACCATCATTTACTAGGATTAATTCTACCGCCCCATCTAAATTATTCATGATGGCACTCACCCGGCGATATAGTTCGGCAATAGTTTCTTCCTCGTTATAGATGGGGACAATCAGGGAATATTTTAGCATTTGCATAATAATATTTGATTGGTAATTGATTGAAAAAAATCGATTTAATCCCAGTTTTTTCCTCCTGTGTTTAATAATTATCTTAGGTTCAAGATTCTAACAGGAGTATAATTTTGTCAAAGTGAAACCCCGATTAGCTAACGATTTACCTCCTTTCTTCTGGCTCCTAACTCAGAGAATTTCGCTATCAATATCTTTACTTAGCCAAGAAACTCCTCGATCGCCTGTGCCGTATCTTCCGGTGCTTCTTCCGGTAAAAAATGACCACTGGCGATCGCCTGTCCGGTGACTTGATTAGCTCGCTGCTGCCAAAGAGCGATCACATCGTATTGACGTGCAATGAAACCTTTTTTTCCCCAAAGAACCAAGAGGGGAGAGGAAATTTTCCGGTCTAAATCCTGACGATCATGCTCTAAATCGATGGTAGCGGCGGCCCGATAATCGGCACAGGTGGCGGTTATCGTGCTTAAATCTCGAAAACAACGCCGATATTCCCCCAAAGCTTCCTCTGTAAAAGCGCTAAAATCTCGACCCCAACTTTGCAAGCAATGTTGCAGATAATAATCGGGATTAGCGGCGATCAGGGTTTCGGGAAAAGGGGAAGGCTGAATCAAGAAAAACCAATGATAGTAGGCAGTGGCAAAAGTTTTATCAGTCGCCTCGTACATCGCCATCGTTGGTGCTATATCGAGTAAAACGAGTTTTTTGACCTTTTCGGGAAAATCAAGGGCGAGACGGTGGGAAACTCGCGCCCCTCGATCGTGGCCGATTAGATAAAACTCCTGATAACCAAATTTTTCCATCAGCAACACCTGATCGAGGGCCATCACCCGCTTGCAGTAATTGCTAGAATCCTCTAGGGGTAAGGGTTTATCGCTATCCCCGTAGCCCCGCAGATCCGTGGCGATCACCGTAAAATTGGCCGCTAATCGGGGGACGATTTTATGCCACATTTGATGGGTTTGGGGATAACCATGGAGCAAAAGCAGCGGAAAACCGCGCCCACCTTTGATACCATTGATAGTAATGCCATTAACTTCTAGTTGAAATTTCCGAAAATTTGTCAGCATTTTTGCCTCCTGTCACCTTGGGGAAAGATAATTGCATCATCAGGTAAAAGTGACCCAATCAGTAAAGTTTTTTCACTATAGCTCCTCAAGCCGCTGCTTTTCTGGTAGATTAAAACCATTGGGTTGCTCAAAAATCAACGAGTTAAGCAGTAATTTGATTATGATCTCGATTATCTATTCCGATGAATTTCTCGATCACGATACAGGTATTTACCATCCCGAAAAAGCGGCGCGTTTAACGGCAATTGTCGGAGCTTTAAAACAAACAGAATGGCAGTCAAAATTAACATGGCATTTACCCACACCGATCGAAATTCGCGACGAAGTAATCCCTTTGATTAAACAAGTTCATAATCAAGATTATGTTGATATATTGCGGCGAATTTGTCAACAGGGTGGGGGAAGATTGGATGCAGATACTCCCGTTTCTGCCCGTAGTTACGATGTGGCGTTACTAGCGGTTAGTGGCTGGTTAGATGGAGTCGATCGAGTCTTATCCACCGGCGATCCTGCCTTTATTTTAGCCCGTCCTCCCGGACATCATGCCACTTCTAATTATGGCATGGGTTTCTGTCTGTTTTCTAATGCTGCTATTGCGGCTTATTATGCTTTAGAAAACAAAAGAGTGCAAAAAGTAGCGATTCTTGATTGGGACGTGCATCACGGCAATGGCACCCAGGATATAGTCGAAAATCATCCCCAGATTGCCTATTGTTCCCTCCATCAATTCCCCTTCTATCCCGGCACGGGAGAAGCGAGAGAAAAAGGTGAGTTTAATAATGTTTTGAATATTCCCTTATCGGCGGGAAGTACGATTAAAGATTATCAAGAACATTTTGAGGGGCAAGTCATACCTTTTCTGAAAAATTTTCAACCGGATTTAGTGATTGTTAGTGCTGGATATGATGCCAATCAAGCGGATCCTCTGGCGGGAATTTGTTTACACCCACAGGATTATGGAATTTTAACCAAATACCTCTTAACTCTCAATAAACCGCTGCTTTTCGGCTTAGAAGGTGGTTATGATTTAGAAGCTTTAGCGGCTTCCGTCGTCGCCACCTTAGAAGCTTTGCTCTGATCCTATTCCGGGTAATCGTTACATTTCTTTAAAAAGATTGCTAACAAAGTGATGGAATGCGGTAAGGTAAACGATCGATAGAAAAAAACCCTTGACCTAGTTGCCTTTTAAGATTATGAACTCGCTTGCGCCACACCTCAAAGCCAAAGCCCTCAAGCCCAATAGTCGTCGTCCTGCCAAAGAATTGTGTAGCGAGTGCGGACTTTGTGACACTTATTACATTCACTATGTTAAAGAAGCTTGTGCTTTTCTCAATCAACAAATCGCCGATTTAGAAGCAGCAGCACACGGCAAAAGTCGCGACTTAAATCAGGAAAATGATCTCTATTTTGGTGTTCATCAAGAGATGATGGCTGCCAAGAAAAAACAAGCTATTCCCGGGGCGCAATGGACAGGAATTGTCAGTACAATTGCCTGTGAAATGCTCAATCGTGGTTTAGTAGAAGGGGTGGTTTGTGTGCAGAATACCGCCGAGGATCGCTTTCAACCGCAACCGATTCTCGCCCGTACCACTGAAGAAATTCTCGCCGCTAAAGTTAATAAACCGACTCTTTCTCCCAATTTATCAGTCCTAGAAGAAATTGAAAAATCGGGCATGAAACGGTTATTAGTTATCGGAGTTGGTTGTCAAATTCAAGCCCTAAGAGCAGTAGAAAAAAAATTAGGCTTAGAAAAATTATATGTCTTAGGAACTCCCTGCGTCGATAATGTCACCCGCTCAGGACTACAAAAGTTTCTAGAAACTACCAGTCGTTCCCCAGAAACCGTGGTTCATTACGAATTTATGCAGGATTTTCGGGTACACTTTCAACACGAAGACGGCTCCATCGAAATGGTTCCTTTTTTTGGCTTAAAGACTAATAAGTTAAAAGATGTTTTTGCCCCTTCCTGTATGACTTGTTTTGATTACGTTAACTCCCTTGCCGATTTGGTTGTGGGCTATATGGGCGCACCTTTTGGCTGGCAATGGATTGTCGTTCGTAATGATACGGGCAAGGAAATGTTAGAGTTAGTTAAAGATCAATTAAATACCCAAGATGTTATGTCTAGTGGTGATAGAAAACAGGCTGTACAAAATAGCATTCCTGCCTATGATAAAGGTGTAACCTTGCCGATGTGGGCGGCAAAAATGATGGGAGTAGTAATTGAAAAAATTGGGCCTAAAGGTTTAGAATATGCTCGCTTTTCCATCGATTCTCACTTTACCCGTAATTACCTTTATGTTAAACGTAATTATCCTGAAAAATTAGCGGCTCATGTTCCTGAATATGCTAAAAAGATTGTGGAACAGTACAAATTGCCCGATTAATTAGGGTATGCTGAAAAAGTAGGGGCGCAGCATTCGGATAGGAAATCTACGGTTTCAACGATAGGTTATCGTCCGAATGCTTCGCCTCAAGTCAATGATAGGTGGTGCGTTACGACGGATTGTTAGCTTCAAGTCAAAGCAGAAATTTTTGCCGTCTAACGCACCCTACTGGACTAGGTAATAGGTGTAGGGGTAATTCATGAATTACCCCTACAATAGGCTACGTTTGTCTGGATGTTGTTAAATTTTCTCTTGACAAAGGCGACTTGACAGGATACTATATTCATAATGGAAAATCCGTGCGCCTACAGACCCTATTTTCAAGTCTCAATAATCGCTTAGATAGCGATAATTTTTTTAAGGATTGAGAACCATGAACCATCAAAGAGAGTTTTATGTTGTCATTGAACGAGATGAGGATGGATATTATGTTGGGGAAGTTCCTCAACTTCGGGGTTGTTACAGTCAAGGGGAAACGATTGATGAATTGATGAAGAATATCAGGGAAGTAATTGAACTTTGCTTGGAAGATGACAATCCTGAAGATGTATCGGAGTTTGTTGGAATTGAAAAGGTGTCTATATGATGCCAAAATTACCGGTAGTAACAGGTGATGAAGTTATCAAAGCTTTAACGAGAATAGGGTTTCAATCTATCCGACAAAAAGGAAGTCATCTGCGCTTAAAACATGAAGATGGAAGAGTTGTCACCGTACCGGTTCATCGGGGGAAAACTGTCGGGAAAGGATTACTCTTAAAAATTTTACGCGATGCTGAACTGACACAGGAAGAATTTATTCGTCTGCTGTAATTTCAATCTTGATTTAAGCTTAATGTCCCCGTTTTTCTGGATGTTGTCAAATTTTCTCTTGAAAGATAATAAGGCTCTACCGAATCTGTCATGCAAAACTATTAACAACTCATGCTTGTAAAGCTTGTACAGCAAGGCTTTGAGTTTTTGTTAGATTGATATTTATCAACTTTAGAGCATTGCTGGACAGAGAGGGAGCTTGGGGAATTTTCT
>NZ_JADBVM010000271.1:0-4951 GCF_020244875.1 Microcystis sp. M44BS1 | reverse complement strand
TGTAATTCTTGGGCTGCCCATTTCTCCATTTTTTTGCTTACCTCCACCTTAATTCCTTCTTTCAAAACTATACCTATCAATCGTTTCCCCTTTTTTTAAGTTTCTTCTCTTTTTGTTAAGAAAGATCTGACTAATGGATAGGATCACTACAAGGGTTGGCACTTTTTGAGGGAAAAAAGTCTAAAAGTCTTAGCCAACAAGGTTTTTAGATTTATTCAGCAAACCCTAGTTACTTGGCGGGGAAAAATCGGCAAGCTGCTAGAATTTTACCAGAAAAAATCCAACAGGGAAGATTATCTGATCTTTTATTTACCTCTTGAAAACGGAATTGAAATCCCAAGGGTAGTTAGTAGATATAGAGATTTAGATGCTATGTTTGATGTTGATTAAGAAAGAGATCGCCCCGGTAGAGGTTGTTACCCTTCCCGTCCGCCGTTAGCTGCTCAAAATTGTATCAAATGTACTTGACAAAAAAGACTAAGTATTGTCGAAAAATTGTTAATCAAATTCAATTATAATTAACTTCATTATTCAAAATTTTAGTTAATTATGCGTTACAAACTTTTAGGTAATAGTGGTCTGCGAGTTTCCGAACTATGTCTAGGAACGATGACATTCGGGGAAGATTGGGGTTGGGGGTCCGATAAAGAGGAAAGTCGGACGGTTTTTCAGGCTTTTGCGGAAGCGGGCGGCAATTTTCTCGATACGGCTAATATCTACACTAACGGAACCAGTGAAACATTAGTGGGGGAATTTGTCAAGGGCGATCGAGAAAAATGGGTAATCGCCACGAAATATTCTCTCAACACCCGTCCCGGCGATGTCAATGCCTGCGGAAATCATCGAAAAAACCTCTTTCAGGCGGTAGAAGCTAGTTTAAAGCGTTTAGGTACTGATTACATTGATTTACTCTGGCTTCATCTTTGGGACTCTCTTACTCCTATTGAAGAAGTGCTGCGCGCTTTCGATGATTTGGTCAGGATGGGAAAAGTCCTTTATATCGGCATTTCTGACAGTCCTGCTTGGATTGTCTCCCAAGCAAACACCCTGGCCACCCTACGGGGATGGACACCCTTTATCGGACTACAAATAGAATATTCTCTCAAGGAACGCACCCCCGAACGGGAATTATTGCCCATGGCCAAAGCATTAAATATCGGGGTGACAGCTTGGAGTCCCCTGGGAGGAGGCGTTTTAACGGGAAAATATAATCAACCCAACCCCGTCGATGGTCGTTTAAGCATGACCGACCAACCTTTTCAAATTTTTGATCGCGATTTAAAAATTGCCGAGACTGTCCTAGAGATAGCCAGAGAAATCGGGAAATCACCGGCACAAGTGGCGTTAAATTGGCTCAGAAATCGCCCTAACTCCGTAATTCCCATCATTGGCGCTCGAAAATTGTCCCAATTGCAGGATAATTTAGCCTGTGTGGATTTTAACCTGACTGGGGAACAGCTGCAACGACTCGATAATATTAGTGCCATTTCCCTGGGTTTTCCCCACGAACTTTTAGCCAGTCAATTTGTTCGCGATATCCTATTAGGAGGAGTAGCAGCACAATTAGACCGATGATGGAAGTTTTTGTTTATGGAACCCTGAAACCTAAGCAGAGTAACTATTCTGCCTACTGTGCGGGAAAAGTGATCAACTCTAAAACCGCCTACACAAAGGGGTATTTATACCATCTTACCGCCCTCGGTTATCCCGGACTGACCGAGGGCGAGGGCTGGGTGAAGGGAATTTTATTGACTTTTAACGCAGATTATGATATAGGGCTTTTGGATGCTTTGGAAGATTATCAACCCGGCAGAGCTGCAGAAGAAAACGAGTATCAGCGTCGCAGAATCCCTATTTATAATCTAGAGCGAGAATTGATCGGCGAAGCCTGGGGATATATGATGACACCGGCAAAAATAGCTTTTCATGGCGGTATTTGGCTGCCTTCTGGTTGGTGGACCGGTAGCGATCGAGAATAGGGATGAGGGGTCCGATTCTGTTAAGATATACAAATTAAAAGCTTAATCGTGAAAAAATTATGTATTTACTCCTAGAAGTGGCCAGTGGCAAATTCCCCGTTTATTTTGTGGCAGTTTATGTGGTCGGTTTTCTCGCTGCTGTCACCATCGGTTCGATCGCTTGGTACAATTCTAAACGCCCGGTCGGTTGGGAAGATGCCCAAAGACCCGATATTATCCCCGAAGTGAAGACAGATGTAAATTCTGATTCTCAATCCTAGAAAAAGGCAGTGATCAGTTATTTTAGCCGTCAGCTTTTTTCTCCCTTCTCAGCAGTTATCAGGTTGGTTGGGATTGACCCTTGGCTGCGGACAAGGGACTAAAGACCTGCCTAGGCGGTTATTTCAGGTATTTCCGCCCTTCCTGGCGATGAGAAACACGATCAATCAACCAAGGTCGATCGCAAATCGCTATGATAGAATATTGGTCTTAAATTTCCGTCCCCTCCTCCTCTTATGAAACTGCCTGTCGTCGCTATTATCGGTCGTCCCAATGTGGGCAAATCCACCCTCGTCAATCGTATCGCTGGAGATCAACAGGCGATCGTTTTCGACCAACCCGGGATTACCAGAGATCGCACCTATCAACCAGCTTTCTGGTGCGATCGAGATTTTCAAATTGTCGATACAGGGGGGCTAGTTTTTAACGATGACAGCGAATTTCTCCCTTTAATCCGCGAACAGGCTTTAATCGCCCTAGCAGAGGCAAGTGTGGCGATTTTTGTCGTCGATGGCCAGGCAGGAATTACCGCCGGCGATCGAGAAATTGCCGCTTGGTTACGACAGCAAAATGTCCCGATACTTTTGGCCGTCAATAAATGTGAATCGGTGGAACAGGGTATCCTGCAAGCGACGGAATTCTGGGAATTAGCCATCGGTGAACCCTTCCCCATCTCGGCCATTCACGGCTCCGGTACAGGAGAACTACTAGATGCCCTGATTAAATATTTGCCACCCGGGGCGGCAATTCCCGAAAATGAAGAAATTAAAGTGGCAATTATCGGTCGTCCTAACGTGGGTAAATCCAGTCTCCTCAATGCTTTAACTGGACAACAACGGGCGATCGTTAGTCCGATTTCGGGAACCACCAGAGACTCGATCGATACTTTAATTGAACGAGAAGGACAGGTGTATCGGTTAATTGACACCGCTGGCATTCGCCGTAAGAAGAATGTGGACTATGGAGCCGAATTTTTCAGTATTAACCGTGCTTTTAAGGCAATTCGCCGGTCTGACGTGGTGCTATTCGTCATCGATGTGCTAGATGGTGTCACCGAACAGGATTTAAAATTAGCGGGGCGAATCATTGAAGAAGGGCGTGCGGTGGTGCTAGTGGTCAATAAATGGGATGCGGTGGAGAAAGACACCTATACCATCAATACTTACACCAAAATGCTCCAGGATCGGCTGTATTTCATGGATTGGGCAGAAATGATCTTTGTCAGTGCCATGACGGGGCAAAGAGTCACCAAAATCCTCGAATTAGTCGATATTGCCGCCGAATCTCACCGTCGTCGCGTCAGTACCTCGGTAATCAACGATGTGATCGAAGATGCGGTTAAATGGCACAATCCCCCCACCACCAGGGGCGGAAAACAGGGGAAACTATACTATGGCACGCAAGTATCGAGTCAACCCCCCACGATCGCCCTTTTCGTTAACGATCCCCAGCGCTTTAATGATAACTATCGCCGTTACATCGAAGGGCAATTCCGACAACAGTTAGGCTTTAAAGGAACCCCGATCCGCTTAATCTGGCGCGGCAAACCGGCGCGAGAAGTGGAAAAAACGGTTAATAGAGCCACCAAGGTCTAATTTATGGATTTATTGCGAAGTTTGCCCATCGGTCTTTATCTCGATCAACCGATCACCCGACTACATCAACTAGATGCCAGGGTAAAATTTATCTGGTTAATGGTGTTTTTAGCAGCACCTTTATTAGCTAATGCTTGGTGGCGTTTAGCTTTGGTGGGATTATTAATGTTGTTAACCCTGCTTGCACCTATTCCCCCCCGCGTCTGGCGGCAACAGATGGGCTGGCTGATATTTTTAGCGATTATCGTCTTTCTGATTACTGCCATCACTCCCGATGGTTTAGCGGTCAGTATTCAGCCGCGTTTACCCGATCAAGGGCTGAATTTACCACCAGCAAGTGATTATCAGTATGTTTTATGGGATAAAGGCCGTTTATTTGTTACCCGACGTTCTTTGGAATTAGCAGTGAGAATTAGTACCCTAATTTTTACTTTAATTTATAGCACTAATCTCTTTTTATTGACGACGGCCCCAGAAGAAATTACCGAAGGTTTAGAGAATTTAATCAGTCCTTTACGGCGATTTAATGTGCCGGTGACGGAAATTTCTCTGACTCTGACCCTGTCTTTGCGCTTTATTCCCCTGGTTTTAGAAGAAGTGCAAAATCTAGCCAGGGCAGTGCGAACTAGGGCGATCGATTGGCAAAAATTAGGGATTAAAAAGAGTTTAAACGTCTGGTTAACAGTAGTGGAAAAATTACTAGATAATTTGCTTTTACGCGCCGAACAAATAGCGATCGCTATGGAGGTTCGCGGTTTTACCAGTCCCAATCAGCATCAAGTACGCTGGCACCAATTACAGTTAAGATGGGCTGATTTTATTGCTTTATTTTTGTTAATTCCCTTTTGGGCAGCCCGATTAGTTTGGGGGGGGTTATAGCAGTTATCAGTTATCAGTTATCAGTTATCAGTTATCAGATGCGAGTTTTAAGTGTGCAGTATTAACGCTCTTCTGGGACTTTCGGAAATCCCTGACCGAAGGGTGCATCCCACTTAAGAGCGAGTATAAATACTCATTGAGAGAATTATGAGAGAATAGAGAGAAAAAATCGGAAAAATTTCATGTTAAACATCCCTCCAGAAGAAAAAGCGCAAGTAGAAATATATCTAACCGAGACAG
>NZ_JADBVM010000270.1:0-2976 GCF_020244875.1 Microcystis sp. M44BS1 | reverse complement strand
TTCACGCTGACAGTGGCAATTTTCGTTTATTTAATCACGGGAGAATTTTACCAGGAATTGCGGTTTCTCTTGGCTTACGATCTAGCGATACTAAGTTATTTGAGTGTTTTAGCAGTGCAAATGTCCAAAGCGACTGCGGAATATACCTTTCGCTTGTCTCAACAGCAAGAAACCAAGGGTATTAGCACTTTATTTGCTGTGCTGCTATTTTCTGGTATGGGGTTAATTGCTCTTGCTTTATTACTCAACAACTCCAAGAAATGGACTCCTTTGTTGGCGAATTTGCACATGGGACTGTCCCTATTAGCAATCTTTTTGTCTTGGACTCTGGTACATACTTTTTTTGCTCTGTATTATGCCAGACTCTACTACGATGAACTATCCGCAGAAGATTCATCCGCTTACCGCAAAGGTTTAGACTTTCCCAATCAAGAACTGGTGGATTATTGGGATTTTATGTATTACTCTTTTACTATCGCTATGTGTTACCAAACATCGGACGTATCCATTGAAAGTGTTGCGATGCGACGCATGACACTCTTTCATTCCATCCTCTCTTTTATCTTAGTAGCAGTAGTTATCGGTTTAGTGGTAAACATAATTTCTAATCTCATTTAATGGTGAAACAGACTTCTAATATAACCTGTGTATTCTGGTTCCAAGGCAGAGCCTTGGAACCAGAGGATTTAGGCTCTGCCTTATTCATATATATCATTCTTCAGGTAGAACCTAAAAATGGCGTTCCCAGGTAGAACTTGGGAACGAGGTAAACGAGGTAAATATAACCTGTGTGGAACAGGCTTCTAGCCTTCGGAATTGCCTAAGTTTTAAGAAATCAAGGTGAGTTTCTGGCATCAAAATAAATCATTAAAATGATAAGGACAGGTTTCAGGGATGTTAGAAGGGGGATAGTCAATCAAATACAGGTCAACTGCATCCGAATAGATCCCTTGCCATTCTACTTCTAGCTTAGGCTTCATTGATAGACTGTAGCGACGCTTAAGAGTGTTAGAGAAAGCTTTGATTTCGGCTTGCCAATGGCGATTACACTCAGGCTTATTAGCGTAATCAATCTTCAGGCGGTGTTGCATAATTCGAGTTAGTAAGGAGACCACTGCTTGATAATCACTACGTCCCAAAGCTTCGATCTCCTCAATCAGGTTTTCCCAGTCCAATTCTTGGACATTTTGTTCTTTTAAGGCTTGGGCTTGTTTCATTGTCCATTGATAGAAATCTGTCTCGTAAATTTTATCGATAGCTATCTGACTCATAAGTTAAACTCCTGTTAGATTGCAATAAAAAAACTAGACAAATATAGATAGCAGCGGCTTTATTAGTCCCGACTTAAGTAGGGAGGCACAATTATTTGTAGGATGGGTTAGCGGTAGCGTAACCCATGCGGGGGTTGGGTTTCATGCTTCAACCCAACCTACGTTAATCTTATATTTAATTCCACCCACCTACTTACATAAGCAAAGACAAATATTCCCACCTAAGCTCAGTCTAACCTTAAACGAGGCAAATGTCTATTTGGGGGGAGCATCCCATTTTCGAGGTTTATCCTAAAACTGGAACCCAACAGAAGAACCTGGCTGGTGGTGGGGAGATGCAGAGAAATAGGATTGCGGTCTCGCGTAGCGAGTGCCTTCGGCAACACTGGCATTGAGGTGAAAGCGGCTACTTTGGAAGCGACGAGGGCTGAGTTGGAGAGAATGCGTATTAGAAAGTCTAGTTTACAAGCTTCTCGTTTCGTAGTAACGACTTCAGTCGTCCCTGATTATAACCGTTTTTTTAAAACCGGATTTGGCCTAATAGACATCTCCAAGAAATAAATTAACAGAGAATTAAGTGTGATATAATGAGATTTTACTTTTTTGAGCCATGAATAAACTTCTCGAACATATCGAAAGCAATCCTCTTTTGAGAGAATATGTTGTTTGGTTTGCCAAACGTAAACAACTAAGTTAACAAGCGAACTCTACAAACACTTTGGCATAGCTGAACAAGAAGAGGCATTCCGCAAAGGTTTGATTCCTTATTTACCATCGATAAAAAACAACAAGACTGAAAATTTAGAGTCAGATAGGAGGGCTTAAAATGGTCAATACAATTAGTATTGTCATCTCCAAAAATCCCGATGGATATTTAGTCAAATTTCCTGAATTAGATGCGATTGATTACCAAGATAGTTCTCTAGAGGGTGTTTTAAATCGACTCAAAGATGCCCTAGAAACTCATCTTACGTCTGAAGGTAAGGAAATTATGAAGTTTGCGGGGATTTGGGAAGATCTTCCTGAGGAAGATTTTAGAAATTTTTGTGAAGAAGTAGAACAGCGTCGTCAAAATTCTTTATCGCGGAGATTCGAGATTTGAAACCTTGTTTACTTGATACTGATATTCTTTCCTTGTTTTTCCGCAATCATCCCCAGGTCGTTCATTGTTGTAATTTGTATCTCCAAGAATACAGGCAATTGAGTTTTAGCTTGATTACTTATTATGAAATCTTGAGTGGTTTAAAACATCGAGATGCCCAGAAACAGCTTGACAAGTTTTTGGAATTTTCCCAAGGGAATCAAATTCTACTTTTAACCAACGAATCGGTGACGATATCAGCTAGAATTTATGCCGACTTAAGGAAACAAGGGACTCCTCTTGACGACATCGATCTCTTAATTGCAGGAGTAGCTATAGCGAATAATTTAGTATTAATTACCCACAATCAAAAGCATTTCAGTAAAATTGAAGGGTTAGAATTAGAAGATTGGACACTATAACTAGGGTCTGCTGAATCAATGTGAAATGTAGGCAAGGTAAGGGTTTTGTGGCTTTTCTCGTGAAACAGGTGCAAGATTTTGAGAGAATCGTGCTTCAAAACCTTGCGTCTTCATCGGCCCGCGTCCTGTAGGGGCGAAGCATTCGGGCAATAACCTATCGGTGAAACCGGAGATTTTCTATCCGAATGCTTCGCCCGTACTT
>NZ_JADBVM010000027.1:0-24189 GCF_020244875.1 Microcystis sp. M44BS1 | reverse complement strand
TAACACCTCTTTTCCCCACCCTGTAAGCGTTTCCCTCAATTCTTCTTGTGTTCGCTTCTCTAGAATAGCTATTAGTTTTCCCGTATCTAAATTTACTAAAACCGCACAGTAATTTTTTTGTCCTTTGACTAGAGCGATTTCATCAATTTCTAGTCTTTTTAATTCCGATAGATCTGGCTCTGTAATTTCTTCGGCTATGTCCTCTATCATTCTTTGAATCTCTTCTTCCGTTACGTCATTTATTCGACTAACATTTAAAATATCTCCTGATTTTAATTGTTCGAGTATATTTTCGGCTAGTCTTTTCGTATAGGTTCGTTTACTGGCGACAAAATCTAACTCTTCACCAAAGGGTTTTCGACAATTATCGCCCTTAAATTGACGACGATTAACCTGTAGGTACACTGGTTGTCCTGAGAGCGGTAAATCTTTGACTAAATGTCGATGATTTTGGTGGAGTTTATCGCTCTCTAACCCACAACGAGGACAGATTGCTTTTTGATTTTTCGATTCGATTCGTCAAACTATACCGATATTTTCTAGGTGTAGATAGCCTTGAATAGACGTTCCTTCTACAAGTATCATAAGTAAAATACTGTGGTTTTTGGCTATTATATCAAATCTTAACTCAATTGTCTATTTTTTAGCATTAACCAGTTTGTGCCTTAAGTCTTTCCCTGTATGAATTTTAGCTATTTTTGAGCGTAGGTACTCTCATCGAATTTTATTTTAAGTTAATTATTTGCATAACAATTACCGAAGAGCCTTCTTCGTTACTTGGTATGGTTCGATAGGGGGGCATAAATCGACTAAATCCTTATTTGGCAAGAGACTTAATTGATTAGTTCGCTCTAGACAAAAACAATTGACAAAAATCCTAAATGCCTTTCTATATAAGGGTTCCATTCCTTATAACCCCCATCCATTGCATAACACAAACCGAAGAGCCGGAAAAATCTATCATTGACCTTTTTCTCTATCTTTCTATCTGTCTATCCACTAGGATAATGACCTTGCAATCAAAACTTCATGTCTGCGTCACAGTAAGTTCATATCCCCCGCCTAGATTAGAGATAGTCAGTCCCAAGCCGTTTTCCAAAACACTCCTCTCACACCCACGATTATTAGGACTGACTTTTATTCCCTTCTCAAAATGGTTAAACAGTAAAAACTATGACTCACAATATTTTTAACGATAATATTTCCCCGATCAACGAAGTTAATCCCAAACGCTCCAAATCTTCTGCAATGAAAAAACTTTTTGCCTATTCTTCCTTACTGGTTTTGGGTGCTGGGTTAGGTATCGGTGCTACCTATGCCTACAGTCAAAATCCTCTAGAATTAGCCCAAAATATTGCCCCCGCTGCCAATAATCCTCGCCCCTCCACACCAGCGGCAGCCGCTCCCTCGTCTCTGGTTATGCCCACCAATTTTGTCGCTTCTGTGGTGCAAGAAGTGGGGCCGGCGGTGGTAAGAATTAATGCTTCTAGGGAAGTCAATGGAGGCGGTGATTTTTCGGAATTTGCTAACGATCCTGTTTTCCGTCGCTTCTTCGGTTCTCAAATACCAGAGCGAGGAGAAAAACAAGTTCAAAGAGGTACAGGTTCGGGGTTTATTATCAGTAATGACGGTAAAATTATCACCAATGCTCACGTTGTCGAGGGAGCAGATAAGGTGACTGTCACCCTCAAAGATGGTCGCACCATTGATGGCAAAGTCTTAGGTAGTGATCCTTTAACTGATGTGGCAGTGGTACAGGTGGAAACGAGCAATTTACCCACGGTTAAATTAGGTAATTCTGATAGTTTACAGGTGGGAGAATGGGCGATCGCTATCGGTAATCCTTTGGGATTAGATAACACTGTCACCACGGGGATTATTAGTGCCAAGGAACGCAATGGCTCCCAAATTGGTGCTAGTGATAAACTGGTAGATTTTCTGCAAACCGATGCGGCAATTAACCCCGGAAATTCTGGCGGACCTTTGTTAAATGCTCGGGGAGAAGTCATCGGAGTTAACACCGCTATCATTCAAAATGCCCAGGGTTTAGGTTTTGCTATTCCGATTAAAACTGCCCAAAGAATCGCTGAACAATTAATCGCCACGGGTAAGGTGGAACATCCCTATCTCGGTGTTCAAATGGTGCAGTTAACTCCAGAGGTAAAAGAACAATTAGCCGATAGTCCCATGGCTGATAATTGGACTGTCCCCGATGATTCTGGTGTCTTGTTAGTGCGGGTGATGAGAGATTCTCCTGCCGCAGCAGCAGGATTGCGATCGGGTGATGTGTTAAAGTCTGTAGGTGGTAAGAATGTCACCGATCCCGATGCGGTTCGGGAAATTGTTGCTAATACTCAAATTGGCGATAATTTGCCCGTAGAAATTAGCCGGGAAGGACAAAAAATTAATCTGAATATTCAAGTGGGTAGCTTGAATACTGCTAACAGATCCTAGTCTGGAAGATAAGTGGTAAAAGACCTAAACTTTATAGAGAGCTTGTTAGTAAGCTCTCTATATTTCTGGTTTTACTTTTGGCTCTTGAATCAAATAATTATAGCAGTTATCTTAATGGTGAGGTAAGTAGGGTTTGCGGCAAAAAGTTTTTCCTGGTGGCAGGGGGTGGCCCCCTCCAACCCTAGGGGTGGGGGTCGGGGGGCAAGGGGGGGGAGGTTCGGCTAATCTAAGAATAAGCGGTTTAAATGCGTCTTAGCTTATTCCTGGCGGTGACACTCCTAAGCTGGTATGAACTTTGAGTCCAAAGGATGTTTTACAATCTAGATAACCCATGCCTTTTTTGGCTTTTTGTGTTGTCAAGTCTAAACTGGTTGTGTCTTGAACTGCCAAAACTATTGGATGTTCTTTGATTCTTTCTACTGTACTTTTGGCTTGGGCGGCAATTAGATCTGAGGGGTGAAAATAGGGGGAATTCCAAAAGTCGTAGGTGGCACTCGCTGCGGCTAGATTTCCCGAAGCTTGTGATACAATTGTACTAAATTAGCTGGCCAAGTTTTCCACGATACTGATTAACCTTTTCTTTTTTCTGGTGTCCCCTAGGTCTGCATACTGTAATTCTTGGGCTGCCCATTTCTCCATTTTTTTGCTTACCTCCACCTTGATTCCTTCTTTCAAAACTATACCTATCAATCGTTTCCCCTTTTTTTAAGTTTCTTCTCTTTTTGTTAAGAAAGATCTGACTAATGGACAGCGCTAAAAACGAGGGTCTTCACCCCGACATCTGTGATAAAGCCGCTGCACCTTGTCATAAAAACGCTTGCGGACTTTTTCCGGGGAGATCAGCAGGCAATCTTCCCCGTAGGGGAGAATCTCGCGGAAAAACCAGAAGCTACTCGTTACCTGTCGGGTAATCTGTCGGACAGGGGGATCGATCGAGATCAATTCGTTGGCGATATCGATAGCGGTTTTGGTCTGGTACGATCGAGCTAATCCATCGAACAGGTGAAACTCGGCGGACACACTATCAAGCTGATTGCGCCACTTTCCCCTAGGGATCGGGGTAATTAAGGAATCGTTGGGGATTCGATCGATCCGTAAACTCCAATTGTGGTGTAGTTCAGAAATATCTTGATTTCCCTCGGTTTCCTCGCACCAACAATCGAGATATAACCGATCCTCGTGACGATTGATAGCGGCATGGTAAAGATGAAATTCCCAGATTCGATCGCCGGCATCCTGATAGGATAACTGAAACGGTTGTTGTCGGAGAATGCAGCGATCGAGTTCCAGTCGCCATGGTGGGGGAGGATTATCGAGGTGGCGTTCTAGCTCTTTCCGTAAGGGGTCTGACAGTTCGCTCCGTTCTAATAGTAGTTTAGTTAGTTCTAGGGCGATGGGGATTTGTCCGGCATCAATGAGAGAATCGATCGCCTGTTGGAGCATCTGCAAGCGATCGGGCTTCCAGTCGTGATTAGGAGCGATTTTGAGCTTATTATGGGCAATTTCCTTGATTAACTTCGATATATTCGGTTTATCTCCCCAAAATAGCCCAAATTCACTGGCAAGGATTTCTAGGGCCTGTTTTTCTTTTTCACTGACCGATAAAGTGATCGATTGTCCTATCCGGCTCATAGTTTATAAATATACGGACACTTTTTCTGTTGAGGTACTTGTCCATCCCTATTATCGTGGGTAGTATGGAAAGTAGCAAGAAGTTACGGACAGAAATTCATGGTAAATTATCAAGTAACGCTCAAGCCGGTCTATTCCTGTCCCGCAGACGAAATCCCAGACGGGATCAAGGTTCCGCAAGGATGGCGGTTATCGTGGCATCAGGTGGAGACGTGGAAAGCACTAAATGATCCCGAGATCGATGTGATTTTCAATACGGCGATGACGGGGGACGGGAAAAGTCTGGCCGCATATCTCGACGCAATGCAGGGAGAAAAACCCGATGATTCTATCCGCTATTCGATCGGACTTTATCCTACTAATGAACTGGCCAGAGATCAGGAAGGTCAAATCCAAGGCTATATTAATCAATTCAGTCCGAATAACGATCCTCGCGTTAGTCGATTGAGTGGTGCAACACTGGAAATTTACGCCGAAAGCGAAGACATTCGGAAAGACAACGCCATTTTAACCCGCATTGAACAATCGGATATTATCCTCACAAATCCTGATATTTTACATTATCTCCATCGTCACGCTTATATTACTCCTAAAGATGCTCCCGATAAGCTTTGGAGTCCTTTAGACGTTAAATTCAATCTTTTTATACACGATGAATTTCATGTTTTTAGTGCGCCCCAGATCGCGAGTGTTATTAATACGATGCTATTGATGCGTCACACGAAAAATGAACACAAACATCTATTCCTTTCTGCCACCCCAGAAAAACAACTAATCGAGCGATTGAAAACCGTGTTTGCTCCCGAGGAAATTCGAGAGATTAACCCTTACGAACGTGAAAAGTACCGCTTTCCCGATTCAGAAGCGGAAAAACAGCAATTGGAGTCGCAGGGATGGCGACAGATCGCTCGACAGATAACTTTAAATTTTATTCCTATAGATTCTACTTTCGGAGCGTCGGAAACGTGGCTATTGGAAAACTGGCAGTTAATTCGTGACTATTTTCTGCAATATCCGGGAAGTAAAGGTGCGATCATTCTCAATTCGATCGCTTCTGTCAAACGCTTAATCCGAGAGTTTAAGAACTTGCTCCATCCGTTGACAGTGGCAGAAAATACCGGTTTAACTGGACAAACACGAAAAAACGAATCGTTACAAGCCGATTTAGTTCTCGGAACCAGTACGATCGATGTGGGGGTGGATTTCCGGATTAACTTTTTAATTTTCGAGTCTGGGGATTCGGGGAGTTTTATCCAGCGCTTGGGACGGCTCGGCAGACACGATGGACAGAGCGACGATCAACCCTTCCTCAATTTTACTGCCTATGCGCTCGCGTCTAACTTCTTGGTCGAGCGATTATTTCTTGGCGAACATCCTCCTTTAGAGAAAAATGTCCCCTATGACCGCCCATTTTTAAACGAGCAAATTCGGGATAAATACCGCAAAATTAATAACTTTCAGGGATATTTCCGCCGTTGGGCAGGAGTGCAGTCCGTGGAGATAAGTCGCAAGCTCAATCATAAAACGATTCGGGATAGATACCAAAAGAGTCGCGTCGCGTTTGAGGAGGATTGTCAGAGGGTTTTCCAGACGAGTCTGGGCCGGGTGAGGGGATGTCTGCAAACTTGGAGAGAAGACTGGCAACAGCTATCGGGACAAGTATCGAAAAGTCCGATTGAAGAGGACGCGAGTAGCTTTCGAGGTTCTAGCTCCCTTTCCTGCGGGTTGTACGATGAAGAGTACGAAGACTGGCCGGGTGATTATTTCAAAACCTACGATTTACCGAGTATTCTCAGCCATCTTGACATTGAACCGATGACCCAAGCGGACTACCTCCGACTTCTGGAGTCAACCGCAGTCCGTCTTCAACAACCGATTGCCAAGGGACGGTTTCGCCACTGCCTCGCATTTATGAAGTTGCTGAGATATCGTCCAGAAAGACGACCATGGCGATTTAGCTACGGGGGAGACCTGAGAGAACTGGCGAATAGCTGGAAAGTGCTGGTTTTGCGGGGTATTCAAGTTTATCCCTGTCCCTATCGGCAGATTAACGAGCGGATGAAAACCAGATATCTGGTTAGTTATCTGGTTCCGCACCCAGTCGAGGAGGTGAAAAAACGTCTCCAGCTACCGATGCACTTTCAGATTTATCCGATAGACGAGTTCGGCCGCGAAAAAACCTCCGCACCTTACTCTATAGCTTTCGGTCAATCGGCACTGCTACTCGATACCCAAGCTTACCGTCTCAAGGAAAAAGGAGGAGACTCGTGGATCTGCTAGAACTGTTATCCCTATTAGGGTTTGCTCATCACCTTATGGGCGATGACAGGAAAGTTAAATATAACTATATCTCTAATCGAGTAGATAAAGTTTCAATGCCTAATAGGCATTATTGCTCACTTAACGGAAGTCGAGGAGGTTTACTTTCCCTTGCTCAGGGTAGCAGAATCGGGCAGGTAGTTTTATAATGGTCTTTATATACTCAATTAGCAAGCGAGAAGCTATAATTGATGGATAAACCATAGAAGGAGCCGCCTATGCAATCCTCAAACAGTCATTTAGCGAACTCATCTAAAATTACGGTGGAGCCATGCAAGTTTATGTACTACCTATTGATCGCATTCAATGAAATGGAGCATCAACATCGAAAAATCTTTCAAATTCAACAAGCGCAAGAAGAGAAAATCGAGCGTATTCAAAGGAAGTTCGATGAACTGGAGGAATCATTCGGTGGGATTCTAGCTGAATATCGATATTTCAAGAATCGTACCGCCGATTTAGAACATCAAGTCCTTACTGAAAACTTAGAAGATTAATACTCGGTTAGAAAATCATGGCCAACTCTATTTTAGAAAACTCCCAAAAGCTATCCTCTCAACTCCCCGAAAAAATTCCCTATGTCAAACTATTAGTTTTATTCGGTTCTAGAGCGACCGGAAAAAATCACGATAGTAGTGATTGGGATTTTGCGGTTCTATATGACGAAAAAGCCGAGGGGAAACAAGATCAAGAAAAATACGAGCGATATCTAGAAGTTCTTGACTACCTGAGTGAAGTATTAAAGATCAATAGGGACGCAATCGATCTTGTTGAACTCGATCGCTGTTCTCCCCTTCTCGGCCATCAAGTCGCACGAGATGGAAAACTTATTTACGAAAGTCATGTTGGCGAGTTTCTTAAATTTCGTGTTCGAGCGTGGAAGATATACGCCGATACCGCCAAGTTTCGTAAAGTCCAGAAAGAAAGTATTCATCTTTGGTTTAAAAAATGGGGTTTGCAATGATGGAAAGAGAAATTATAGACTCAAGAATTCGCTTAATGATTAAATATCTTGATCGCCTGAAATGTTTCGAGTCTGTCAAGTTAATCGATGATCAAGAAAATGAGTAAATTGATCATAAAATTGTTTTTAAATCTATCCCTACAACTTAAAAACAATTACCTACCTATATCTACAAATCATCACTTACTTAGATGTACAGGAGCAGGATAATGGCTAGAAAGAAAAAAGAAACAAGTCAAGAGATTCAACAATTAAACATTTTTGACTATCCAGATAATGTTGAATCTTTTCAAGACGAAAACGAGGATGGCGATAATTATGAGGAAGAGGAAGAAGAGCTACCAGAGTCTAACCGAGATGAAGAAGAGATTCAAAAAGAATTTTTAACGACTAAACTCTTTAAAGAAGCAATTATTAAGCAGAATCCTGAAGATATTGTTATGATAGATTTTGCCGAGTATGTATTGCCTAATTTCTTGAAAGTTGCTGCTGGTGTGACTGCAAAAGGAGGTAAATGGATCGAGAATAAAATAGCTGAGGGAAATTTAAAAAGCGATCGAGCTTTGCACGACCAATCATTAAGCACTCACATCCTGAATGGATTATTCGCAGCCAACTTAATCGAACAACAAATAGAAAAATTAGACACAACTTCTATTAAACGATATATCAAAGAATTTGATAGAAGATTGGGTATGGCGGGCTTTATTTTACACGATTTTGAGAAATTTAAGTATGATCGCTTTCCACAGATGCCTGAAAAGTACAAAAATTTGCCAGAAATTCGAGGATTATCTATTCAAGAACATCGAGAAATTCTTGATGTGATGATTCGACATCTACAATTAGATGTTTTTATCGATCCAGAAAATCCGGAAGTATATCGAGAATACATAGATGATTTACTTGTGATAGCTTACAACGCGCAAGTTCGTTGGGGGACTAACTGGAATTTCTCCATTCATGATGGACTATCTCCTAAATTAAAACCGAGAGGTGATAAATTATTTTCTTTAACTGGATTAGCTTGTTTAGCTGATCGTATATCCTCCATAGTCAAGCATCCTCAAGACGCTTTAAGTTCTAGCTTAGACAAAATTCTAGGTCGATTGAGTAATAGAAATTTGAAGTTAACCTATCACGCTATCTCGGAAAATCGAGGAGTCTTAACTAATGTTATCAATAACGCTCTTATCGATGAATATGTCAGTCTCAACACACCCGAAAAGCAGTATTATCAACCGTTACTATATTTACCGACTGGAGTAGTTTATCTAACCTCCCGCAATGCACCGGAAATATCGGTAGATAATATTCCCGAAAGAGTGGTTGATAAAATCAATTCTCTCTGTATCGGAGAATTGCGGACTAGACAGACAGGATTTAATCGAGATGGTAAGGGAATGAAATACGCAGAATATTATCATTTATTCTTTAACACCCTCGAATTGATGGACGTTGGTTTAGATGCAACGCTAAAAATTCTGAAAGATGGGAAAAAGCCTGTTTCTGGCGATCGAAGCGGTACTTTAATTAAATTTCAAAAGTTAGGAATTTTATCTGATCGATATAATTTCGAGTTTAAAGAAGATATTCGGATCGATCAGATTGCCGAGTTTTGTGATTTAATCAGCCGTAAAATATGGGATGAGAAAGTCTCTCAAATTCTAGAAGTCTGTAAGCGGGATAAAAAACTGCCAAAACCATCGGAATTCGATTTTATTCTTGAAGTCGCAAAACATTGGGATTTACTAAGCTATATTCCCGCTATTCGGGAGATTCAAAGAATAAACGATAGTCTTAAGGAACGTAAATTAAAAGGCAATACAGGTGGACTACCTTTAGAATGGTATTATTTGGCCGCTAAGTATTTAGAGCATAATGTAGGAATCGGAAATGAAGAAATTAAACCGATATGTCAAAAATTATTAATCCATCTTCGCGATTCGATCGAACCGATTTTAAACGATTATCAAGTTTTCGATGGATGGGATGATTTACGCGCGTGGGTTAAGCAAGTAGTCATGTTACCGAATCAACAGACAGATACCAGATCACCCGATAAATTTTTTGAAGAATTTCAACGCTATAAAAATGCTAAAAAATCGGGAAGGGGAAAAACAGCACTTTGCTCTATATCCCATTCCGCATATAGCGTAACCGAGCAGATGGAATCGGCAGTCTTGTTCACTCCCCAAGTTTACACTAATAAACAAACCCTAGGAGGTTCTAACGCTAAACGCAACATTTCCAGCATCGCAGGAATCGAATTCATGTTACGGCAAATTTTAATGAGCGAGACAGAAGCGGTAGGAAAAAATTTTGAGGATGCTAAATATCGTTATATTTATTTTTATCCTACCTACTACTGCACTCCAGAAACCAACGCATTTTTGCATCGGGTATATGAAGAAATAAAGCAGACTCGTTTCGACAAAAATACTTATAACCATTTTATACGAGATTTCCAAGCACATCTCGAATTAGACCAATATCGGAGTCTTGATATTTTTCATCTCGACAATACTTCAATAAAGGATCGATCTCTCAAACTCTCCTATCCCGAAAAGCAACCTCTCACCTTCTACTTTATGGCTCTTCCTCCTGAAGTTAAAGGGAAAGATAAAAAAATAACCGACACGGAATCATGGATCATGCCGGCATGGTTAGGATTAGCTTTCCCGATGATTCTAGATGTTAAAACGGTGGTTTCCGAGTCTCCTATTCCTCCCTTTAATGATGGTGCGGAATTTCAGGAAACTGTTTTTCTCGATGGTGCGCCACCTGCACTTCGAGCTTTAGTTCAACGAGATTTATTTCGCTTGGACTACATCTTAGAAAGTTGGGAGGAAGAAGGAAAAAAATATTCCGCACCCTTAAATACCCTAACCGCAGCCTATTCTATTCATTTAGACGTGAACTCGAAGCAGGGTAAGACGGGTTATGATCCCAATTGGGGCAAATTAACGGAACTCGCTATCAATTTAGAAACCAGTCCTCTCTATGTTTTTCATTACCTTAAACAGTGGAAACGGGGCAAAGATGCCGATATACCGAGTGCTAATCGAATCGCTCTGTATCTCTACGATTTTTATCCTTGTTTCGATCCCTATGTACAAGCTAACCGAACCAATTTAACTATCGATATGACAGCAGAATCGCCCTTAAATCACCCGAAAAACTTAACCGAATTGTATCGTCAATTCTATCGAGCTAAATCTAGTAAAGGAAAGCCAATTAAAGCCAATGCTATTCTTAAACCTATTGATGAAGCGGCGGATGTTATTCTTAAAGCGGATAACGCTATAAGCGATGATTTGACTTCTTTGGTAGCGGCACGATTATTTAAACTAATGGATCGAGTACGCTCTCAAACAGCAGAAGGTCGATACGTTATCAAAGAGCGAGATCAAGAGCGAGAAAAAATCTTGGATTTTGCTAAATACTTTGTAAAAAATGTTTTCGAGGAGTCTTTTGAAAGTGATCGAGCCAGATTAGCAGGTCGTCAACTAAATATTATCCGGGATACCTGCGAATTTCTCTATCGTTTAGAAATGGATAAAGAACGTCGCCAAAGACAAGTTCAACCTCTCGATACTTCAAATTCTTCTTCCGAGGAGGAAGAGTAAAAGCTTTAACTGTTATCCAAATGTCCACTTTTTCTATATTAGGAGCGAACTTATGACTTTTCTTAAATCTGTTGACGCTAAATTCTTTCATAGCGAGATTCCCTACAAACCGATGGGAAAATACGTTCACTTTTTGACGATTCGAGTCACAGAATCTTATCCTTTATTTCAAACAGATGGAGACCTAAATAAAGCTCGTGTTCGTGCGGGAATTGATAGCAAAAAAACGATTAGTCGTTTATCGATGTTTAAACGGAAACAGTCAACTCCAGAACGTTTAGTCGGTCGAGAATTACTCAGAAACTACGGATTAATTACCGCCGAAGAATGTGAATATAATCTGGCTTTCGGTATGAATAACCCCGACTGTATTATCTACGGGTTTGCCATCGGTGATTCTGGTTCAGAAAAATCGAAAGTAGTAGTAGATACGGCTTTTTCGATCACACCCTTTGATGAATCCCATGAAAGTTTTACTTTCAACGCTCCCTACGAGAACGGTACCATGGCATCTAAGGGAGAAAATAAAACCAAACCGGGAGAAGTGACTAGCCGAATTAACCAACAGGATCACATCCGTCCCCAGGTGTTTTTCCCTAGTATTGTCACTTTAAAAGATCCGACAGAAGCGGGTTTTCTCTACGTTTTTAATAACATCCTGCGTACCCGTCACTACGGCGCGCAAATTACCCGGACGGGACGGGTGAGAAACGAGCTTATCGGTGTTATTTTTGCCGATGGGGAAATTGTTAGTAATTTGCGCTGGACACAGGCAATATATGATCGCCTTCCCGATGAGGTATTACACTCGATCGATCCCTTAGACGAGGATTTAGTTATGGAAAAAGCCACCGAAGCAATACAAGCATTAATGGCGGAAGAATTTATCGTTCATACCGATTTTATCGGAGAAAATTTTCAACCTTTATTAACCGAGGTGAAAACTCTCACGGGTACGGAAGCAGGAATTTTATCGATCTTGAACCAAGCGGATAAAGAAGCGAAAGACTACGCTAAGAAACATATCGCCGAGAAAAAACCAGCCGCTAAAAAACCGTAAATTTCAGTAGGGTGAGAAATTTCTCACCCTATATCCTCGCAATTTTTAAAGAGTTATGGTACATATTTATTCCTGTCAATTAGAACTGCACGATAATCTTTATTACGCAACCCGTGAAATCGGCAGACTCTACGAAAGCGAACCCGTAATTCATAATTACGCGCTTTGTTATGCTTTGGGATTGGTAAATAGCGATAGTTATCGTTACTTCTGTTCCGAACAGATTCCACAGTACCAAGAACATTTAAATCCTCTTAACGAAGAGCAAATTTATGTCACTCCCGCACGGGCGATCGCTCATACGGCGGTTCTCAATACTTGGAAATATGCCAATAATAACTATCATGTGGAGATGGAAAAAACCCAGAAAAATATTCCCAGTTTTGGCAGAGCAAAGGAAATCGCTCCCGAAAGTGTTTTTGAATGTTTTATCATTTCCCATCACCCCCTACAACTTCCTAAATGGATTCGTTTGGGAAAATGGATGAGTAAAGCGGAAGTAAAACTGACAGAACTTTCCCTATCAAAACAAAAAGAGGATTTATTTATTTATCCCTATCCTTTAAATCCTCTCGATGTTATGTTTACCCATCAGGTGATTGGCTACGACGTGATCAATATGCCACCGGTTAGTTTAATCCGTAATGTACGAATGCGCGGGGAATATTACCAAATAAGCGATCGCCCTGATCTGAAAATTCCCGCTCGATTGTCCTATCGCTTCGGTTGAAAATTGACCATGACTCTTATCTCTTCTAAACCCCTCACTTTACCAGAATTTCTCTCGCTAACCGCTCCCGAGGGCGATATTACCTATGAATTAGTCGATGGAGAAGCGATCCCAAAAATGTCACCGAAATTCTTTCATTCTCGTTTAACTCTGGCTTTATCTTCTATACTCGATCGCTGGAATCAAGGACGGGGAGAAGTGGGAATCGAATGGGCGATCATTCTCAGCAAAAACGATCGAGATTGGTGTCCCGTTCCCGATCTTCTCTACATTTCCCCGGAAAGGTTAGGAGATATTCCCCTCACCGATGAAGCTTGTCCCGTTCCCCCGGAATTAGTCATCGAAATTATCTCTCCGGAACAATCTTTCAGCAGCCTGAGCGAAAAAGCCGTGGACTACCTAAAAGCAGGAGTCAGTCGCGTCTGGATCGTCGATCCCCGGGCCAAGCAGATCACGATTTTCTATCCCGACGCACCCCCGGCGATTAAAAAAGGCGATGACGAAATTAGCGATATTCTTCTCCCCGATTTAACCCTAACTCCCAGACAAATTTTTGCCAAGGCCCGATTAAGTTAATGCCCTACAGTCTCGTTATAAGCGATCGCCCCGATCTGAAAATTCCCGCTCGATTGTCCTATCGCTTCGGTTGAAAATTGACCATGACTCTTATCTCTTCTAAACCCCTCACTTTACCCGAATTTCTCTCCCTAACCGCTCCCGATGGCGATATTACCTATGAATTAGTCGATGGAGAAGCGATCGCAAAAATGTCACCGAAATTCTTTCATTCTCGTTTAACTGGTGCTTTATTTCTCGTACTCGATCGCTGGAATCAAGGACGGGGAGAAGTGGGAATCGAATGGGCAATTATTCTCAGCAAAAACGATCGAGATTGGTGTCCCGTTCCCGATCTTCTCTACATTTCCCCAGAAAGGTTAGGAGATATTCCCCTCACCGATGAAGCTTGTCCCGTTCCCCCGGAATTAGTCATCGAAATTATTTCTCCTGAACAATCCTTCAGCAGCCTGAGCGAAAAAGCCGTGGACTACCTAAAAGCGGGAGTCAGTCGCGTCTGGATCGTCGATCCCCGGGCCAAGCAGATCACAATTTTCTATCCCGACGCACCCCCGGCGATTAAAAAAGGCGATGACGAAATTAGCGATATTCTCCTCCCCGATTTAACCCTAACCCCCAGACAAATTTTTGCCAAGGCCCGATTAAGTTAATGCCCTACAGTCTCGTTCTCAATCTCACACCCCGATCGCCGATCTATCCGAATTTTCTCACCGGACGACACCTTCACGCGCTATTCCTTACCCTTGTCAGTAGTGTTGATCGGGAATTAGGGAAAATTCTACACGCAGCCGAGGCAGATAAAGCTTTTACCTTATCGCCACTACAGATGCAATCCGGGGGAAAAACGATAAATTCCCCGCAGTGGCGATACGAACGGCCAATCGCCCCCGAAACTCCCTGCTGGTGGCGGATTTCTCTGCTCGATGACCGATTATTCGGTAAATTAACCTCGCTCTGGTTGAATCTCAATCCAGAACACCCCTGGCATCTCGGTTCCGCCGATCTGGTTATCACTAGCGTCCTCGCCACCCCACAATCGGTTCAACCCTGGGCGAACTCTTGTACTTATCAATACCTGTATGAAAACGCCTCGGCAGCGAATCGGGAATTTGATTTCCTTTTCGCCACCCCCGTCACCTTCCGGCAGGGAAAATTCGATAGTGCCTTACCGACGCGGGAACTGGTGTTTAATAGCCTTCTCAATCGTTGGAATCGCTATAGCGGTATCCCCTTCGATTCTATTGCCCTAGACTCGATTTTCCCCAGTTTCTTCGATATTCAAACGAAATTAGCCGACGAAGCCTATAAAAACCAGTCGTTCGGTTGTGTGGGTGAGATTCACTATCGTCTTTTGGGAGAGGTGGAACCCGCAAAGATTAAAGCGATTAATGTACTGGCGGATTTTGCCCTCTATGCGGGAGTGGGACGGAAAACCACCATGGGAATGGGGATGACTCGCAGAATTTCTAAGGAGAAAAGATAGTTATGGATGAATCTGACTACATACCGATCGCCGCTCTCAACCATTACGCCTACTGTCCCCACCGTTGTTGGAGGATGTTCGTCGCCGGGGAATTTCTCGATAATAGCTATACGATCGAGGGAACAAATTTACACCAACGAGTTCACACCGTCGGGGCGGAAAACCGCGAGGAAATATGGCAAATTCGGGCTATCTGGCTCAAATCAGACAATTACCGTCTCATCGGTAAAGCCGATCTGATCGAGTCCCACGACGGCGAATTTATCCCCGTGGAATACAAACGGGGCAGTAAGGGCGAATGGGATAACGACGAGTTGCAGGTGTGCGCTCAAGCCATCTGTTTGGAAGAAATGACTGGAAAAAGGCTAGATACTGGCTATATCTACTATGCCAGTTCTCACCAGCGTCAACCGGTGGCGATCGATCTTGCTTTACGGCAACAGGCGATCGCTACGATCCGAGCAGTTGAAACCCTGATCCAGACGGGAAAAATGCCCCCGGCGGTCTATTCGCCCCGCTGCAAGGGATGCAGTTTGTTCGATCGCTGCTTGCCCCGATTAACTGAAAAAGTCCAACGATATCGAGAGGAAGACTAAAAAATATGGGAACGGTATATGTGACCAGAGAAGACGCATTTCTCGGCAAAAATGACGAGCGTTTAACGGTTAAAGCATCCAAGGAAACGATCCTCGATGTACCTCTATTGAACGTGGAAGGAGTGGTGATTTTCGGACGGGGTTCAGTTTCTCCCGCATTGGTGATCGAACTGCTCGAACGTCATATTCCCCTGAGTTTTGTCACTGTCACGGGAAAATATCTCGGTAGATTGGAACCGGAGATGACCAAAAATATTTTCGTTCGTCGAGCGCAATGGCAGGCCGCGGGCGATTCTCCGAAAGCCATTCATTTAGTGCGGGGATTCGTCCGCGGCAAGCTGAAGAATTACCGCAACATTCTACTCCGTCGTCAACGCGATCGAAAAGACTTGGATTTACAAACAGCGATCGCTTGTTTGGAAGCAGCGATCGGCTCGATCGAAACAACCTCGGCGATCGATTCTCTCCGGGGGTTAGAGGGAGCGGGAAGCGCAGCCTATTTCAGTTGTTTTGATTCCTTAATTCTCGGCGATACTTTTACCTTTACCTCGCGTAACCGTCGCCCCCCGCGAGATCCGGTCAATTCTCTTTTGAGTCTGGGTTATGCGTTATTGCGCCATGACGTGCAGAGTGCGATCAATTTGGTCGGTTTTGACCCCTATCTCGGTTATCTTCACTATCAACGCTACGGTCGCCCCTCGCTGGCACTGGATCTGATGGAGGAATTTAGAGCGATCGTCGTTGATGCCGTAGTTCTCAATGGGGTCAATCATCCTTATCTTACCCCCGAACATTTCACCACCGAACCCTTAAGCGGTGCGGTTTCCTTGACGAGAGAAGGGTTACAGATTTTCCTGCGCTTGTACGAACAGAAGAAACAATCGAAGTTTAAGCATCCAGTAATGGGTAAACAGTGTACTTATCAAGAAGCTTTCGAGATTCAGGCCCGACTAATGGCGAAATATCTGATGGACGAGACGGATAAGTATCCACCCTTGATTTTAAAGTAGGTAGAGGCGGTCATGTATTTTGTTGTCAGTTACGACATTTCCGACGATAAGCGACGAACCAAAATTCACAATACGTTAAAGTCCTACGGCCAACGGGTGCAGTATAGTGTTTTTGAGTGCGATCTAACCGATACCCAGTACGCTAAGCTGCGCGGGCGCTTGAGTAAGTTGATCAAACCCGATACCGATAGCATCCGCTTTTATTTTCTCTGCGCCTGTTGTCGGGGTAAAGTGGAACGTATCGGTGGTGAGTTACCCCGGGATAATACGATTTTTTTTGTTTAGCTCGGTTGCGCCTCGGAGTAGCTGTAAAAATCCTTAACTATTATCTGGTGGCTGGAAAGCTTATGCAATATAGATTCGAGATGATTTTCCTTTCTAACGCGGGGCGCACCTTATCCCGTAAGGTTTTGCGGGGTCTTGAAGAACTGGGTCACTTGCTGTACAATAGATTTATTGCGGGTGCGGCGCATACGAACCTTGAAAACCCCATAGCGTATAGCTTTTACCACTGGGCGGTTCCAATTAATCTTAAACCCTATTAGGGATTGAAACTCAATACCCTGCCTTACCCCACCTCACCTTACCCGGTTCCAATTAATCTTAAACCCTATTAGGGATTGAAACAAGTAAAAATTATTATCCTCTTAACGTCCGTACCTCGTTCCAATTAATCTTAAACCCTATTAGGGATTGAAACGCCGCCAAATCCCAGAACCTTACTTTACCTATTAATGTTCCAATTAATCTTAAACCCTATTAGGGATTGAAACCTTCTGTAAAATGAGTTAATTCGTCAAAGCCTATCGTTCCAATTAATCTTAAACCCTATTAGGGATTGAAACCTATTTCTTTAAAAGCAATAGGGGTAACTTCCATCTCAGGTTCCAATTAATCTTAAACCCTATTAGGGATTGAAACCCAGAATCAGGGCGAACTCAAGAGCAGGTAGATGCGTTCCAATTAATCTTAAACCCTATTAGGGATTGAAACCTACATCCCCACCGAAAACCTTAAGGAAGTTAAACAGTTCCAATTAATCTTAAACCCTATTAGGGATTGAAACATCAATCATATCTTTGGCTATATGCCATCCTGTAGTTCCAATTAATCTTAAACCCTATTAGGGATTGAAACTTGATGCGTTTCTAGACTCTTCAACGATTAATTGTTCCAATTAATCTTAAACCCTATTAGGGATTGAAACGTAACTAATCGAGGCAGAAAGCGTACCTATTCTATCCGTTCCAATTAATCTTAAACCCTATTAGGGATTGAAACTGACTATCTCTAACCACGATACAACCTGCGCTTCCGTTCCAATTAATCTTAAACCCTATTAGGGATTGAAACATCAGAAAAAGAATTGTTGTCGTTTGAAGAGTTTCAGGTTCCAATTAATCTTAAACCCTATTAGGGATTGAAACTCATGCCTTGCCCTGGGTAATTAGCCCCTGGGAAAGTTCCAATTAATCTTAAACCCTATTAGGGATTGAAACAGCATCTTCGCCGTCTTCTGGTTTGCCGTGAATATTGTTCCAATTAATCTTAAACCCTATTAGGGATTGAAACAGGCGAAATTGCGGCGGGGGCGGACAAACCCTTAAGTTCCAATTAATCTTAAACCCTATTAGGGATTGAAACTCTAAACTTGCTTTACCCCAAAACTTATTTGGTGAGAGTTCCAATTAATCTTAAACCCTATTAGGGATTGAAACGCCCTTTTTGGATATCGGATACTGAAATTTATTTTGTTCCAATTAATCTTAAACCCTATTAGGGATTGAAACTTTGTGGTAATCGTCGCTACCGTGCCGTAGTCGTGTTCCAATTAATCTTAAACCCTATTAGGGATTGAAACGCTAAATTTATAAAAGAATCCGAGCCAAATATTAGTTCCAATTAATCTTAAACCCTATTAGGGATTGAAACTCAGCCTCGGCCAAGCAAATTCTGGATTATTTAAGGTTCCAATTAATCTTAAACCCTATTAGGGATTGAAACCAAATTTGGTCGCAACTTCCCTGGGATTGGAAGAAGGTTCCAATTAATCTTAAACCCTATTAGGGATTGAAACGCACCGTAGCGTAAGCCCTGAGTAATCCCATTCCGTTCCAATTAATCTTAAACCCTATTAGGGATTGAAACAAAGATTCAAGAGCAACAAGCTTACACTGATAGTGTTCCAATTAATCTTAAACCCTATTAGGGATTGAAACTGTCACTTGTAGCCACTTTGCCGGCTAAGGATGGTATTCCAATTAATCTTAAACCCTATTAGGGATTGAAACTAGCCCAGTTCCAGATATAGCCGCCGTATCAATCATTCCAATTAATCTTAAACCCTATTAGGGATTGAAACAAAACAGGAGACTGGGATGATGAAGGAGATAGTGAAGTGATTTTTTTACCATTAGCAAGGAGTTAGAATGATAACCGCCCGTCAAGCCCATATCTATTTGGTATGGGCAAAAAACAATGATTTAGACCCAGTGCCAGTTACTTCTAGGCACTGGAATTGTCGTTTTAAAATATTATCAACTTCTCAAGAGTTAGGAGTATGCAAGGAAAGAGTTAGACAAGTCTTAGCCAAAATTTTTAAGCTACTATCAGAAGAACAAACGATAGCAGAAGCAACAAAAGTTATCGAAAAATACAATAGTTAATCAGTATTAAGTAGGTAAATTATGAGTTTTGATAAAACCCTAGATTTTAGTCAGGCTTTAAGTTTATTAAAAGAAGGTAAAAAGATTGCTCGGCAAAAATGGATTCCAATTAATCTTAAACCCTAATAGGGATTGAAATATAATAAAAGAGCGAAAACCAATAGGAGGTTCCAATTAATCTTAAACCCTAATAGGGATTGAAACGGTAAATATGCTTATTGTTCCTCACTCTATTGTTATTCCAATTAATGTTAATCCCTATTAGGGATTGAAACACCCTAAAGATTCAACGGCATTAGAAGCGATTATCGCGCCAATTCAGACTTGAATTGGCGTTTTTGTTCAGAATTTAAGTGATTAGGGGCTGACCTAGATAGGGCTGGCTGAATAATGGTAAAACCCTTTTAAAATAAGGCTTTTGACCTGTTAAAATCCGATGTTCATGCTGCGAAAATAGGATTGGGACATTCAAAAACCTGGCATTATTCTTTTGATAGTACATAAACTGGTATAAAAAAAAAGAAGGGCAACAAAGCCTGAAACGACCGACGACCGGCTACTGACGACCGGCTACTGACTCCTAACCCCATCAACAAACTTTTTCAGCAAACCCTAAATATATTTCGACCGTAATATATGAAAGATTGCTTGACACAGAGTATTCTGCTGATTTCTTCACAGGTTTTACCTTCGAGAGACATCTTTACTGAGAGCGCTCGTTTCAGTTCTCTTGAATCGATTACACTTTTTATAAATAGTTCTAATTCAGCTATTTGTAATTCCTTGCTTTGCTGCTCCAATCCTGTGTAATTCATTTTGTATTGGCTATAATTAGGGGTTGCTGAATAAATCTAAAAACCTTGTTGGATAAGACTTTTAGACTTTTTTTCCCTCAAAAAGTGCCAGCGATTGGAGTGATTGGGGGTAAAATTCCGGGACTTTTTCCCTGAAAATTAGGTAATTGACTCCCTGAAAATCGGTAAAACCCTACACCCTACACCCTACACCCCACACCCTGCCCCCACGAAAAACTTTTTGCCGCAAACCCTATCTAAAAATCAAACTCGTCTAACCCCGGTTGTGGGGGAGGAAAGCGACTGCGAGGAGATTTTTTCGACTTTCTCAAAAAAGCGGGGATAAATGCGGCCATAAAAAATCCAATTCCCAAAGAAAAAGCCAATAAAACACCGATAGGTACTTTAATTGACTCAAATTGTAGAAACTTTAAAGAAACTGGTTGGATATTTTGAATAGCAAAAACTGCCATGGTCATAATCCAGCCGCCGACAATAGCACTAGCTAAAAAATTACTAATTGTATTCATGCTTGTCCTCGCCCTGTTTGTGGGAGATTTTTTCAGGTTTTGTAGGCTAATTTCGCAGTTAGCTCCCTATTAATACCATTTTTCTTTATTCGTGGCCCTCCTATCCATTAGTCACATCTTTCTTAACATAAAATTTGACAAAAAGAGAAAAGTGGGCAAGATTGCCCAAGGGGGTTCTATGGGGGGACTAATTTGATCAGATAGTTTCCAAGTCTCGCTGATATCATGTTACCTTCCCAGTCCTAACCAAATAGTTTTAACACTAGGTTCACCGTCGTCTTTTTTACCTAAAAAAAACCCAAGAGAAGCCATCATTTTGACCGCTAAAGGTTGAAAATAGGGTTAATTCCCAAAATCAGATGTGGCACTTGCGGCGGCTAGATTTGCCGAGGCTTATGACACACTTGTACTAGGTTGCCTGGCCAAGTTTTCCACGATACTGATTAATCTTTTCGGTTCTTCTGGTGTCCCCTAGCTCTGCATACTGTAATTCTTGGGCTGCTCATTTCTCCATTTTTTTGCTCACCTCGACCTTGATTCCTTCTTTCTTTTAAAACTATACCTATCAATCGGTTCCCCTTTTTTTAAGTTTCTTCTCTTTTTGTTAAGAAAGCTCCGACTAACTGATTACTGATCACTGAAAAATCTCTTGTCTCTTAATCAAATTCTGATTTTAAATCCCGACGCATTAATTCATAAACGGCAACTTGGGGAGAAATTTCCCCGCACAAAAGACGATCAACTTGGCAGGTAATCGGTACATATAATTTTTTTTCTTGGGCAATTCTCATCAAAACTTCTGTGGTATTTATTCCCTCGGCAGTTCCCTCTAACTTTGCTAAAATTTCTGGCAAAGATAAACCTAAAGCTAATTGATAACCCACTTGATAATTGCGGGATAAAGGACTATTACAGGTAGCTAATAAATCCCCTAAACCCGATAAACCGAAGAAAGTTTCTTGACAACCTCCTAGACAAGTTCCCACCCGAACTATTTCCGGTAAAGCGCGAGTTAACAGGGCAGATTTGGCATTAGTACCTAACTGTAAACCATCGCAAACCCCAGAAGCGATCGCCATGACATTTTTGAGAGTGCCACCTAACTCAGTCCCCAAGGGATCACTATTCAGATAAACCCGAAAAGATTCCCCAGATAATAATTTTTGTAACAATATTGCTGCTTTTTGCTGATAACTTGCTACCACTGTCGCAGCGGGTAAACCTTGGTTAATTTCTTTAGCCAAATTAGGACCGGAAAGAACCACAAGGGGATTAGCGGGAAAAGCTTGATTCCAGAGATGAAAGGGGGTACGAGTGGTGATTGGATCTAATCCTTTAGTAGCGGTGACGATAATTATGCGAGAATTTAATGGTAATTGCTGTAATTTTTTGATCGTTGGGGAAACGCCTTTAATCGAAACTGCTGAAATAATTACCTCAGTATCTGCTATAATAGCTCCCAAATCTTCCCCGCTATGACGCGACCAAACCCTAACAGTTAAGTGATTACGTCTAGCCAAATTAGCGAGAGTTTGTCCCCAAATTCCCCCACCTATAACCGTAATTTTCTTGGCATTTTCTAACAACTTTTATTCTCCTCCTTATTAGTGATCCCTGATCAGTGACTGGTTAGAAATGATTCGATTTCAAGGTTATGCGTCTTAAATAAAATTATTGACCGATTACTGATAAGTAGGTAGGTGTTAAAAGTTGTCAGACACCCCCCTTATCAAGGGGGGACTAAGGGGGGATCGGCACCCCCCTTATCAAGGGGCGCAGGGGAGATCCCCCCGCCTATCGGCACTCCCCTTATCAAGGGGGGCAGGGGGGATCAGAGGCAAAATCTATCTTCAATTTAATTATAACTACTTACTTAACTGTTCACTGATAACTGAAAAAAATGACAACCTATCGCAATCCTGCCCCCACTGTTGATATTATCATCGAACTGATCGACTCGCCCCACCGTCCGATCGTACTAATTGAGAGAAAAAATCCGCCCTTTGGCTGGGCAATTCCGGGGGGATTCGTGGACTACGGTGAATCGGTGGAAACGGCGGCCATTCGGGAAGCTTACGAGGAAATCAGTTTAGAGGTGCAGTTAATCGAGCAATTTCACGTCTATTCCGATCCTAACCGCGATCCGCGTCAACACACCATTAGTATCGTTTTTATCGCCACGGCAAAAGGCAAACCGATCGCTGCCGATGATGCCAAAAAAGTGGGGATTTTTCATCTCTGGGAATTCCCCCAACCTTTATGCTTTGATCACGATCGCATCCTCAATGATTATCGTCGTTATCGGGATTATCAAATCCGTCCCACACATTAGACCCCAACCTGGACATAAAAGCAATCCTTGCCCAAAACCTCCCCGAAAAACCTTTAAAAAACTATACACTTCTGAGGGCGACAATCGGCTCCAATTTAGAGGCACGATAGGCGGGAAAAACGCCAAAAAAGAGACCAATACCCGTGGAAACGCTCAAAGACAGGATGACGGCGGTGGCGGAAACAGTGGCAGCCAGGGGAGAGAAACTGGAGACGAGAACGATCGCTCCTGCACCGACGAGAATACCAAGCGCACCGCCGGCGATGGAAACGAGAGTTGATTCAATCAGGAATTGTAAGAGAATATCCTGTTCTCTGGCTCCGATCGCTTTTCTTAGTCCGATTTCCCCGGTTCTTTCCGAAACCGAAACGAGCATAATATTCATCACCCCGATACCCCCGACAATTAGGGAAATACCGGCGATTAGAGCCAAAAGTAGGGTTAGACCCTGGGTAATCGTGCCGAAGATTTCGATCATCTGTTTAGCAGTTTCGACGCGAAAATCATCCTCAGCCACGATTTTATGACGTAAACGCAGGAGATTCTCGATTTGGAACTTAGCGGCACGGATTTCCTCCCCCGATCGCGCGGTGAGACTAATCCAACTCAACTCGACACCGTAGGGTCCGGTTTTGCCCACCAGTTGCGAGTTCATGGTGCTAAGGGGAATAATCAGCATTTCATCCTGATTATTGCCAAAAAAGGAGCCTTTCGCCTCTAAAATCCCGATCACCTCAAAACTGAGATTTTTGATCCGCAGCTGTTGACCGAGGGGATTTTGGGTGGGGAAAAGTTGCGCTGCCACTTCACGGCCGATTACCGTTACCCGTTTGTTGCGGACTAGATCGATATTATTGATAAAACGACCTTTTTCTAGGGTAAAATTGCGAACAGAAGCGTATTCTGGGGTGCTTCCCGTCACTAGAGCCGTCATGTTGCGATTACGATAGGAAATCAGGAAACGAGCGTTTATTTCCGGGGCGACTTCAGCGACGGTGGGAACCTGTTCGGCGATCGCCTGAGCATCGGCTAAAACCAAGGTTTTCGGTAAATTAACGGTGGTATTGCGTGCTTGTCGCGACCCCGGCACCACAAAAAGAGTATTGGGTCCCAAGTTAGCAAACTGGTCATTGGCTAAGGTTTGCGCCCCTTGGCCAATACCGATCATGGCCACCACCGAAGCGTTACCGATGATAATTCCTAACATGGTCAGGCCGCTACGCACTTTATTGGCCCCTAGGGTGGCGACGGCCATTTTTACACTTTCGATGATCAACATATCAGTTATCAGTTATCAGTTATCAGTTATCAGTTATCAGTTATCAGTTATCAGTTATCAGTTATCAGTTATCAGTTATCAGTTATCAGTTATCAGTTATCAGTTATCAGTTATCAGTTATCAGTTATCAGTTAT
>NZ_JADBVM010000269.1:0-12814 GCF_020244875.1 Microcystis sp. M44BS1 | reverse complement strand
TCCACCTAGGGCCATGAAGGCGCAGGGGAAGAGTAGTAAACCAGACCAACCGATGAAGACGAAACGGTCTCTTTTGAGCCAGTCATCGAGAGCATCAAACAGCCCTCTTTCTGGGGCGCGTCCGACAGCAATGGTCATGGGGGTTTTCTCCGAAAAATGTATATTATTGCTAAGATTCCGCGCTCTCTTCTCCATCTATCCGAGCAGGCCAGCAGATGTGTAGAAGAATTGTGAGAAATCTTTACTTTTCTTAACTTACACTATATTGGGAAAAATGGCCAAGATTTTTTAGGTCGATCTTAAAAAAATCTAAAATTTTTTCGGCAGACCACTTGCTGCGCGACGTTCGGCAAAGACTTCGGCGTGAGCTTTTGTCGAACGCTCAGTCGAGCGGACGGTGAGCTTGTCGAACCGCCGTTGCGGGGGGAGACCACTTCGTGCGCGTTGCGGGGGGAGATGGGGATTTGGGGAGATATGCCGCCTCAATTGCTTGGTATTGTCGTCTTCACGTCTTGAGCGGAATGCTAGACCCCTCTGTGCGGTAATTATCCCTAAATTGAGGTGATTAAACCCCGCAGTGCGGTATTTAGGTTTTATTTAGGGGGTGTTAGACCGATGGAAGTGGGATACTATAATAGAGGGGGTTGCTCGACCGCAGGAGGCGGTATAATTGATGGCTGGGCTGAACAAGAAGGAGAATTCATGTACAAAGATGATATTCTGAACCTGATAAAGCAATCACCACTTGAGATTGATACTGAAATACAAATGACTGGAAAGCCCCCAACAATGGCTAACTCCGAATTTCTCACAAACAAGGAACAGGGTGATTGGGCTGAAACAATCGTCTTTAAGGCAGTCAATGAATATTCTGGTGATTATTTTGCTGTTAAATATGGGCGTTCCGAATCAATAGCCGCAGGTGATGATGGATTTGCTGATTTCTATATGGAATATCAGAGTGAACTTAATGCCATAGGTAAGAGGCCAGATATCTTGATATTTAAGGTCAGAGACTTTCCGGATGGAAGTATTGACATTAAAAATGATCAGCATATAAGACAGGCTGTGGCTGCGATTGAAGTAAGATCAAGTTCTTTTTTAGCAGACAAATATGCGGCATTCATGCGGGACAGACAAGATCGGGCCATTAAAAAATGCGAAGAAATTAGACAAGACATAATCAATACCGACCTTGGTGATCTATTAATGCGAAAAAACCAGACAATTTACAATCTAATGTCAAATGCTACAGATGACACCTTTAGAGAATTAGACTTTCGTTGTCCGTCATGGTCATCAACAAAAGAGTTAAGAAATCTAACTGAATTACTGAAGAATCTCAAAGAAAATATAAAAATACTGCACAAGCGCGATTATTTGGGCATTACCCCAAAAATTGAAGATGTTGCCTTGGTCAACAGGTGGATTCAGAAATATAATGTCAAGCATTTTTATCTACAAGTATTTTTTGACAAGGCATATATAATATCATTTAAAGATATTTTGGCACTGGTTTCAAACGATAACAATGATGGAAATAATTTTTCAATAGAAAGAGATATAAAAAATCAAGGCAAAACTACGATCAAGATCAATGTGCAAATTGGGAAAGAAGTCCTTGGGAAAATTGATATGCCTGAACATAAATCGGCTCTGAAAGAATTAGATAGGGGTCGTCTGCTTTTTTATGTCACTTTTGCAGGCGGCAAGGGATACCTTGATAATAAAATATTTCTAAGGGATGTTATTAATGCGTGAGTTAAAATATATAGCTGAAACTCCACTTAATCATAGGAAGGATTACGGTCAGTTTTTTACACCTATGTGCGTTGCTCGCCTCATGGTACAGTGGGTTTTAAAAGATAATCCAGAAACAGTATTAGACCCAGCGTTTGGCTTAGGCGTTTTTTATGATGAAGCAATAAAAATACCTTCAGGTAATCAAGTACATTTCCTTGGATATGAGATTGATAGAAATATATTTGAGTTTCTTAATCCTAAGGGTGACAGTCCTTATTTGAGAGTTATCAATAGTGATTACCTCGAAGCTGAAACTGAAAAATTTGACGGTATCATTTGTAATCCACCATATATGCGATTTCAGAAATTTCTTAAGCGTCATGATATATTACCAAAAATTGAAGAAAAAATAGGGAAGAAACTTATCGGTTATTCTAATATATCTTCCGTATTCCTTGTCAAGTCTTTAAGAGAACTTAAAATCAATGGTAACTTGGCGTATATTATGCCTTTTGAATTTTTTAATACTGGCTACGGAAAAGAAATAAAAAAAAGTCTCCTTGAAAATCATTTATTGAAGCAAATAATAATCTTTGACAATGAAAAAGAAATTTTCCCAGATGCAACTACAACTGTTTGTGTGCTTCTTTGTAAAAATGACGGAAAAAAAGAAACCATTAAAATTTTACAGATCAAAAAAAGTGATGAAATAGATAAAATATCTGATATTAGTAAATTCTATCAGTGGGAAATCGAACCATCGAATTTACCATACAACCAAAAGTGGACACCTATTATTTCATCATTGTTCACTGAACAAGTATCTCCAAATGGCTTCTGTAAGTTGTCCCTATACGGTACGTTTACGAGAGGTATTGCTACTGGCGCAAATGAATTTTTTGCGTTAAAAAAATCAAAAATTGAGCAACGGAAGTTGAGTGATAACAATATTTGTAAGTGTATTACAAAAAGCTCTCAAATCCGCAAAGCAGTATTTACTGAGCATGATTTTAATATACTATACAATGAGGATAAGCCAGTCCATTGTTTAGATGTAAAAGACCACGACAACTCTGAAATACGAAATTACATAAAAGAAGGCGAAAAATTGGGATACCATGGGAGGTATCTTACAAAAACAAGGAACACCTGGTACAAAATTGAAAAGAGAAAACCGGCTCCAATTTTATTCGGTGTCTTTAGCAGGGGCAGGTTAAAAGTAATACGCAATTTCACAACAGCAATAAATTTTACCTGCTTTCATTCCTTTTATCCAAATAAATTCGGAGAACAATGTATTAATAAATTATTTGTGTATTTGCTCAGTGATATTGGACAGGAAATAATAAAAATCAATAAACGAAGTTATGGTGATGAATTAGACAAGTTTGAACCAAGGGATTTGAATGATAGCCTATGTCCAAGCCAGAAACAATTTGAAATGATCAGTGATGAAGATGCTGAAGAAGTAATTAGTATTGCACAAAATGATCACCAAAAAGCAATTCTCATGAGTAATGCTCTGATCAAAAGACTTATGGACTCCCAACAATGCGCTGCACTGGACGGCAATTCCGCTGCGCTCCATAGTGCGATCGCAGATATTGTAGGGTGCGTTCCCTGATGCAATTCCTAATTACTCCGCCAATAAATTCCTGGGAACGCACCAAGATTATGGACTTTGAGCAAGCGATCGCATCTTTAGGGTGCGTTCCCCGAAGCTTTCGGGTTTTGCCGACCAGATTTAGACAGAACTATAATGACAATTGTACTTAACCATGTACAACTCTGATGAGCGTCAACATTGTCAACTTTAGTGAAGCCCGAAAAAACTTTAAATCTGTAATAGATACAGTAGCCAATGATAAAAACTGTACTTTCATTGTCAGAGGAGATACAGAAGATGTTGTTATCATGTCTAAAAGTTATTATGACAGTCTGATGGAAACAGTTTATCTCTTAAGCTCTCCAGCTAATGCTCAACATTTGCAAGAAGCGATCGCAGAATATCAAGCAGGTAAAACACAAGAACATGATTTAATCGATGCGTAAGTTGGCTTGGGGTAGTAAAGCATGGAAAGATTATCTTTATTGGCAATCTCAGGACAAGAAAACCCTGAAAAGAATCAATCTGCTGATCCAAGATACTCTATCCAATCCCTTTGAAGGAATCGGTAAACCTGAACCCTTGAGAGAGAATTTGTCAGGTTTTTGGTCCCGTACGGATGAAGCTAATCGTCTTGTCTATGTTGTCGATGATCATTATCTAACAATTATTTCCTGTCGCTATCATTACCAAGATTAGCCATCGCTGTAGCTGTAGGGTGCGTTCCCCACGAAAACGCCTAATTACTCCGTCAATAAATTCCTGGGAACGCACCAAGATTTGTTAGCGCTCCCCTTATCTATTCATGTCATAATTATTTTGTATTCTGGTCAGCCTAGAAATTAGGTATCGGTTATGAACACATTTACTGCTTTCATCTGTGGGGGTGAAAATTTTTTCATCAGGACTGACTCCTGACTTCTAAAATATTAACAATGTTTTCCTAGTATTTTTGCAGAAACTTTTGGAAATTATATCTGTCAAGTTGTTTCAATATCTGAACATCTACATATTTACCTATGTCTCCTATTGCTCAAGGTATTCCAGGATTACCAGATTTAACACATCCTGAGGAATTAATCAAGTTTGGTACGCAACTAATTCAAGGTTCACTATTGTTTGCGTTTTTAATTGTAGCTTTGGGAGTTGCGATCGCTCTCATCAGTTTTTCTCTGAGACGCAACACCAGCGAACAAGCTATTTTCTTTGGGGAATGGTCGATTCGTTATTCCCAACTTCTCAAAGAACTACAACATTTAGCCCTAATTTTAATTTTAGTAGTTACGGGATTTTTCCTCACTTCTACTTTAAGCAACCGTTACCATTACTGGGAACAAGCAAAAGTAGCACAAGTAGCGGAAAGTGTCGCAGGTGATAAATTAGAACAAATTGCGCCCCAAGTGCGTTACATCGTCGAAGAACCTTATAGCTATACTACTCAAGTTAACGGCAAAATAGTCAAGGTGACAGATAAACAAAAAGTTACTCGCTATTTAAACGTAGCAGGTTCAAACATTCAAGTTAAAATTGACCAAAGTGTAAACGTGCAAAGTCGCAGTGCCATTTATCTTATAGATTACACTGCTGATTATAAAATTGTCAATTCACTAAGTGATGTTAATAGTTTTTTCTTTGAAGCACCACCACCCTTAGGCTACTCCTTACTTTCTAGTTATAAAGTAGAAAGAGATGGAACAAGATTAAAACAAATAAACCCTGGAGATTATGGTTTTCCCTTGCAGTTAGAACCAGGACAAGAAACCACAATTAAAGTTAGCTATCAAGCACAAGGTGGACCACGTTGGGTTTATAATGCCACTGATCAATTACTTTCTCAATTTCGCCTCACAACAATTGCTAATTTTAGAAATGCTGATTTTGCTAGTGGGATAGTTCCTCATGAAATTAAAAGTGATGGTGACAGTACCCAATTTACTTGGATATTCGATGAGAATGTTTCTGTAAGAAATCCCTTTGGTGTATTTACTGCCACCAAACCAATAGGAAAAACTGGGATTATGCCCCGGTTATTACTGTTAGCACCAGCCTTATTTTTGTGGTGGATATTGCTTTTATATTTGTCCCTACCCATGAGTTTAAAAAATTTGGCGATTGCTGCGGGTATTTTCTTTGCTTGCTTATTAACTTTAACCTATCTGGCGCGAGTAATGAATGCAGAAATAGCTTGGTTGATCATATCCTTGATTTTACTCGGTTTCATCTATGGTTTAGGTGCAAATCGTCACGCTGCTTTAGCCGCCATTATTTGTACTATTGCTGGAGCAATTTTACCAGTATTTGCATTATTAATTCCCTTTAGTGGTTTAACCTTGAGTTTAGCAGGTTTGTTATCAGTCGGGTGGTTAGCAATACATCATTGGTATGGAGTATTTAACCTGAGAGGGGGACAAGTCAGCTAGAAGGTAGTGCGATCGCCGTTTTTGTAGGTTGGGTTGAGGAACGAAACCCAACAAAATATCCCTTATGGGATGATTATAATTAATTGTGTGGAGTTCTATGATCGGGTGTTGTGCTTCAAGACATTTAATCCAACCTACAAACTATTTTGGCGTTGCTGATTTTAAGTATGAATCACCTCCTAGGCAATTTTCAAAACCTAGGACTATAGGACTTACGCATTGACAGGATCGACCAAATATGAGGTATGGGTTTCGGGCATTTTAACGTGATTTTTTGATGACTTTTCAGCGATCGCTATCGAGCAGAAGTTAATCGCCAAAAGTCTGAAACGACGGATTTTCGTTCATACACATCATGGTGAATTTGTACAGTGCGTAACTCCTAGACTAAACTAACTTGCGGATATGTGCAGAATTAGGATTCATATCTTGATTCAGCAATGCCGGGGAATTTCAACTAATACCCCAAAACCCTAATACCCCAAAACCCTAATACCCCAACCCCCAACACCCAACCCCTGCTATACAATGGTTTTTGACTTGTTTTTTGGAAGGGAACGCTAAACTATGTATTCGATCGATATTACCCTGAAACTCTCCCCCATCCCCATTTCCTTGCAGCGCAAGGAAGAAGCAGGAGCAGACGCTTTGTATCAAACAATTACTAACGCTATGCGATCGCCGAATCCCGAATTATTAGAATTAACCTGCGAAAAACAAACCGATAAAAAGGTGGCGGTTTTTAGCGATCAGATCAGTGCGGTGATTGTTTCACAAAAATCCGGGGCTGCCTCCACCGGCAGAGCGCCGGGGTTTGTCGCTTTAGCCACAGAATAGTTCTTTCATCAGTTATCAGTGAGCAGTAATCAGTAATCAGTGACAAGAAAACGGCAACCGCCTACATAACACTTTCTACTCCAAACTCAAATCTGATAACTGATAAGCTGTTCATAATTTAAATTGCTTGTTGAGACGAGGCAATAGGCTTCGGCCGTGAGATCAGCCGAACGGCAAGAGGCAACAGTAAAGGGATTGGAGGAGATTCGGCTGATCATTAAGAATAAGCGGTTAAAATAAGTCTTAGCTTAACTGATAACTGATAACTGATAACTGATAACTGATAACTGATAACTGATAACTGATAACTGATAACTGATAACTGATAACTGAAAAGGCTAATAATTCATGACTATAAAAGTAAAAGATATCTGGTTTAGCTGGCCGAATGGGAAATCAGTATTAAATGGCTGCTCTTTGCAAGTTCCCAGAGGGGAATTTTGGATGTTGTTGGGGACAAATGGCAGCGGTAAATCAACCCTGCTGCGGCTCTTAGCGGGATTATTAAAACCTAGTCGCGGGGAAATAGAGATACCTAACCCCCTCGGTTTTGTTTTTCAAAATCCCGACCATCAGTTAGTTATGCCAACAGTGGGGGCAGATGTGGCCTTTGGGTTGGTATCCGAGGGTTTATCCACGCCGGCAATTCGGGCGCGAGTGCGGGAATCCCTAGGGGCGGTGAATTTATTAGAAATGGAAAAACGACCGATCTATGCTCTCAGTGGCGGACAAAAGCAAAGAATCGCCATTGCGGGGGCTTTAGCTCGTCATTGCGAGGTTTTGCTCTTTGATGAACCCACCGCCCTTTTGGATGGGGATACTCAGTTAGAATTAGTCTCTCAAGTGCAGAAATTGGTCAAAAACCGAGGTATTACAGCCCTTTGGGTGACTCATCGCCTTGATGAATTGGATTACAGCGATGGAGCATTTTTGTTAGAGGGTGGCAAGGTAGCGGATCAGGGAAATCCCCTAGAATTAAAAGCGAGATTATTGGCAAGTGCGGCAGTAGAATCTTAAATTTTTTGTTAATATCATTAAGATGCTGTTTTTTAGAACTGCCCTTAATGCTACACCAATTACTCTCAAAGCCATGCTTAATTCATCTGATCGTTCCCTTCTGCTGGTTGACGGCTACAACGTCATCGGCGCTTGGCCGTCCCTGAAAAAAATTAGCGATCGCCACGGTCTCGAACCGGCGCGAGACAAGTTAATTGAAACCCTAATCGGTTACACCCACCATCAGGGTTATCAAACCCAAATCGTTTTCGATTCCTACCTTCAAGATACCCCCGGCAGCCAGGAACGCTACACTAACCATTTATCGGTTTATTTTACCGCTCACGCTCAAACCGCCGACACCTATATCGAGAAAACCTGTGCCGATTTTTGGCACGATCGCGCCCCAGCTATCGGACGGATTATCGTCGCCACCTCTGATAATGCCCAAAAAATGACCGTTATGGGTTATGGGGCCCAGTGGATTTCCGCTCAACGTCTCGAAATCGAGGTGGATTTAACCGGTCGTCGTCTGAGACAATCCCAGAGTTCTTCTCAAAGTCCCAAAGGGCGTTTTTTATTCCATTCTCTCGATGCTCAGGTGCAACAGAAATTAGAGAAAATGCGCCACGGAATTAGTTACCAAAAACCTTGACAAATTACCCCAAATATGTATCGACAAAATCCCCATTAGAGGCACAGGTAACTGTGTCTCTAAGCTTTTCAAGGTCAGTTGCGGTCTAGGGGATTTTGTCAAAAGCTGGCCCCTCTAAACCACTGGTTTCACAGTTGCAATTCTGCTAAACCTAAATAATAAATTCCCGTGGGTGTCACTTGGAAGCGACAGGGTAAAACCTTGACTCCTTTAGCCACTGCTTGACGCAATAACTGCCCGTATTTAGCATCTTTACTATCCCCCGGAGCAAATCGGTCACAATCACCGCGATTGATAAAGTAGAGCATAATCGCTTCCGCTGCCGGCAATAAAGCCATTAATTCCTGTAAATGCTTCTGTCCTCGCGTGGTGACAGTATCGGGAAAAAGTGCCGTTTCTCCCTGATTCCAAGTGGTATTTTTAACCTCGATATAGGTGAGGGAATTATCACCATGGGTCAACAAAAAATCAATTCTACTGCCATTATTTTGACCGTAGGCCACTTCCGATCGCACTTCGGTGTCATTTTTGACCAAATCGGGAAAAAATCCTTGCAACAGGGCATTTTTCACCACCTGATTAGGAAGATTGGTATTAACTCCCACCCAAGTCTCCCCCAGTTGAATCATCTCCCAGGTATAAGCTAATTTTCGCTTCGGGTTATCACTGCGAGAAAGATAAACCGGTTGACCTTCTACGCATACATCCGTCATCGGTCCGGTATTAGCGCAATGGGCCGTAATTAATTCTCCGTTGTCCAATTGTATATCGGCAAAAAAGCGTTTGTAACGTTTAATTAAAATACCCTTGACAAGAGAAGGGTAAGTGTGAACCAACAAGGAAGTCATCAAATTTTCGCCAGGCTATATAAGGTAAAGAATAGCCTTTTTTTGGGAGCTTAACCTGAAGACAGTAGATAGGGATTTAGGGAGATAGGGAGATGGGGAAATTTCGGCTAAATTCCCCACCACCCCACCACCCAATTCATAATTCATAATTCATAATTCATAATTCCCAACCCCCAACCCCTATTCCCGAAAAACCGATAACCGTTCAGGTACAATAAAACCTTGAGGCTTAATAGACATTGAGATTATGGGTAACACTTTCGGACGACTATTTCGGGTTTCCACTTTTGGAGAATCTCACGGGGGTGGGGTAGGAGTGGTTATCGATGGTTGTCCTCCGCGCTTAGAAATTTCCGAAGAGGAGATACAAATCGATTTAGACCGTCGCAAACCGGGACAAAGCAGAATCGTGACCCCGCGTCGGGAAAATGACATTTGTGAGATAATTTCGGGCGTTTTTGAGGGCAAAACCCTCGGTACACCGATCGCTATTTTAGTGCGGAATCAGGATGCTCGCTCGCAAGATTACAACGAAATGGCCGAGAAATTCCGACCTTCCCATGCGGATGCCACCTACGAAGCAAAATACGGCATTCGCAACTGGAAAGGAGGAGGCAGATCCTCGGCCCGGGAAACCATCGGCCGGGTGGCCGCAGGAGCGATCGCTAAAAAAATCCTTAAATCTGTCTATAATGTCGAGATTATCGGTTATGTGAAGCGAATTAAAGATATTGAGGCAATCATCGACCCCAACACCGTCACCCTCGACGAGGTGGAAAGTAATATGGTGCGTTGTCCCAACGAGGAAACGGCCGCCAAAATGATCGCCCTGATCGACCAAATTCGCCTGAATAAGGACTCGATCGGCGGTGTGGTGGAATGTGTAGCCAGAAATGTGCCGAAAGGTCTAGGAGAACCCGTTTTTGATAAGCTAGAAGCCGATTTAGCTAAGGGGATGATGTCCTTACCCGCGAGTAAGGGATTTGAAATCGGATCGGGATTCGCGGGAACCTTCTTAACCGGCAGCGAACACAATGACGAGTATTTTATCGATGATAACGGGGAAATTCGCACCACTAGCAATCGTTCGGGGGGTATCCAAGGGGGAATCAGTAACGGTGAAAATATTATTATCCGCATCGCTTTTAAACCCACCGCAACTATCGGTAAAGAACAAAAAACCGTGACGCGCACCGGGGAAGAAACCACCCTGGCAGCCAAAGGAAGACACGATCCTTGTGTTTTACCCCGAGCGGTCCCGATGGTGGAAGCGATGATGGCTTTGGTATTATGCGATCATCTGCTCCGTTTTCAGGGACAATGTACGATTAGCGATCGCTTTTTCTAAACCTTTACCCGCGATGAAATTTTTATTCCTTCATTCCAATTTTCCCGCCCAATTTCGCCATTTAATCACGGTTTTAGCTCAAAAACCTGGAAATCAAGTGATTTTCGGCACTACCCGGCAAGAGGGAGAGATAGCGGGGGTAAAAAAATTTATTTACAAGGAAAGTCGCGCTGTTTCTCCCCAAACCCATCATTATGTCCGTCCCCTGGAAAGTGCGGTTTTACAAGGTCAAGCGGTTTATGCTGTTTGCCAACAACTGAAAAATCAAGGATTTTATCCCGATATTGTCTATGCACATTCTGGCTGGGGGCCGGGCCTATTTATCAAGGATATTTTCCCGAAAACTAAGTTTTTAGCCTATTTTGAATGGTTTTATCATGCCCATGGTTCCGATGCTGATTTTGATCCGGCGGATCCCCTTAATGCTGATGCCGAGGCCCGGATTAGAATTAAAAATGCGCCAATCCTGATCGATCTGGTCAGTTGCGATCGAGGTTTATCGCCGACTATCTGGCAAAAACAACAATTTCCCCCCGAATTTCACCCGAAACTGACGGTTTTACACGATGGCATCGATACGGACTATTTCTGTCCCCGTCCCGATGTGCAGTTAGTGATTCCAGAGATAGGTTTAGATTTATCCGGTGTTAAGGAGATTGTCACCTATGCAACCCGGGGAATGGAACCCTATCGCGGTTTTCCCCAATTTATGACGGCTGTTTCCCTAATTTTAGCCCGTCGGCCTAACTGTCATGTGGTGATTGTCGGTGAGGATCGGGTCGCTTATGGGAAAACTCTACCGGACGGCAAAACCTATAAACAATTGATGTTAGAAAGCCTTTCTTTGGATTTATCCCGGGTGCATTTTACCGGTTCTCTGCCCTACGGTCAATATAAACAGGTTTTACAGGCATCGGCAGCCCATATCTATCTTACTCGTCCTTTTGTGCTTTCTTGGTCAATGTTAGAGGCCATGGCCATGGGTTGCGTGGTGATTGGTTCCGATACTCCCCCCGTGCGAGAATTAATTACTGATGGGGAAAATGGTTTATTAGTGGATTTCTTTTCTCCCCAACAAATAGCCGATCGCGTGGATGAAGTGTTAAATTATCCCCAGCGTTGGCAAAATCTGCGTTTAAATGCGAGGGAAACTATCAAGCAACGCTACGACCTCAAGCAATGTTTACAGGATCATCTAGATTGGTTATTGAGTTGATGAAATGAGAGCATTTTCTCAAAAATACTGTCTTTTAAAGGATTAATATTGCTATTAAATTCTTTCTCTTACAATTCTAATTCCTTCCCAAGCAGAAATATTACCGGCTCGTCTTTCTTCTAATAATACGGAGGCGATGAAACGGTTAAAAACTTGTTCCCTTTTGCTGGAATATTGAGAATTTAACTCTTGGCATTCTGCAACTGTTAAGTTAACCCATAATCTTTAGATAGGCGGAAAAATCAGCATTTTATATGGTTATGTTGATTCAATAATTTTTATCCCTGATCTAAATTCCCGCAGTGCTTGAGCATGATTTTCTATACCAATACAACGCATTAATAAATCTACATCTAAACTCGGTAAAAGTTGCGATTTACTAACAGCCTCATATCCCTCATTCCCTAAACTATAAAACAGTAACTCATCATTCATCCAAAACCAAACTTCAGGAATTTGTAACCGTTTGTATGCTTCCAGTTTATTAATTCCTCCACTACTAACAACCACCTCAATCACTAAATCAGGATGTTTTCTATTTGCTCCCAATTCATAGGATTCATCACCTTCTCTTTTAACCTTTTCAAATTCATTTTCTAGGGTGATAGAACCAGTAGGAGTAAAATCTAATCCCAAAAATTCTAAATAAATTTCTACTAAAGAGGCAATACGTTTTTTGATAGTTTCGTGTTTTTTACCCGGCATTTTTCTAATCTCCAAAACTCCATCTAAAAAAGATAACCTTAACCCTGGGCGATCGATCAGCTGTTCAACAGCTTTAAATTCTCTCCAGGTTAAGTCACTAATTAAAATTGGTTCTGCTTCTCGTTCGATCAGTGTAGTTATCATAATTTAAACCCAAATTTAGAGCGTGAATTTTGTTGACTATGATATGATATAAAAACAGAGTATCATAAAAAACATCATGCAAGCATACAAACTCAAAGGAAAAATTGATCAATCTGGTAACTTGCTGATTACCGAACCCCTGAATTTACCCCCCGGAAACGTGGAAATTGTAGTTTGGGCAGCCACAGACACCCTTGATCATACCACAACCCCAACCACTGAACCAGCACCAGAAACACCAAAAAGACCAACTAAAATCAAGGTTTTGCAAAACTGGTTTGAGAAAACCCAACCTG
>NZ_JADBVM010000268.1:0-9803 GCF_020244875.1 Microcystis sp. M44BS1 | reverse complement strand
TCATAATAAATTTGGCAGAGGATTAAAGATTAGTTATTGTGACTAACTCTTTTGATTAGAAAAAGATAAACTTGAGAATCTTCGGTCAAATTTATTGACTCAAAATCAGCTGTAATTAATTTAAATGAAACAGCCCTACCCGATGTCGGGGGGTAGGGGGGGTTGCCTCTTGCCTGTTGCATGAGTGCCTCTCCTCTATAATTAGCCTATACTCAACGGATTTAGTATAAGCGGTTTAAATAGGGTTGGCTGAAAAAGTTTGCTCCCCCTAAATTCCCCTTAAAAAGAGTGACTTAAAGCTGAAAAAAGGGGCTTTGCGCCCCCAAAAATCTTTAGTCAACGGCTTAAAAATCTACACCAGACTATAGACAATTACTAAACCCAAAACTGCGGCAAAGACAATTAAAGCGTAGAATTGGGCGCGACCATTTTCGAGGTATTTAAGACCTTCACCACTGACAAGAGTAGCTAAACCGGTTAAATTCACCGCCCCATCGATAACGCGATAATCCACCTCCATAATTTGCCGTGCGAGACGACGACAACCCTGGACAAAAACCCGATCATAGAGATTATCAATGTACCACTTGTTCAGGGAAAAACGATACAAAACGGGGAATTTTTCGGCAATAGTTGCAGGGTCAATTTTCTTCTGGAGATACATCAAAGAAGCGACAGTAATCCCGATTAAAGCAATCCCCACCGAATTACCCGCCATAATCAGAAACTCTGTCCAATCAAAAGCATGAACTTCTTCCACTACTTCGTTAGGAACATGAATAAAACCCTCGAAGAAATTCTGCCAAGGTTTACCCACCAAACCAATTAACAAAGAAGGAACCGCCAAAATCATGAGAGGTAAAGTCATAGTAATTGGCGATTCGTGGGGTTCATGGGCATGATGGCCGTGGTTGTCTTCTTCTTGTGCTTCCGAGTCTAATTGTTTAACATTCATTGCCCCCGGTCCAAAAGCCGGAATCGCGCCCGCATTGGCTAACAATCGGCGTTTAATCTCCTTATTAGTCCCTCTAAACTCCCCTTCAAAGGTATTAAAGTACATCCGGAACATATAAAAAGCTGTTAAACCCGCAGTCCCCCAACCGATTAACCATAAAGCTGGGTTCGCTTCAAAAGCTAAACCGAGAATTTCATCCTTCGACCAGAAACCAGCGAAAGGAGGAATCCCACAGATGGCTAGAGTTCCCACCAAGAAAGTTAGGGCAGTAATGGGCATATACTTGCGTAAACCGCCCATCATCCGCATATCTTGCGCTAAAACCGGCTCATGACCGACCACATCCTCCATACCGTGGATGACCGAACCGGAACCGAGGAACAACATCGCCTTAAAATAAGCGTGGGTCATCAGGTGGAATAATCCCGCACTATAAGCGCCGATACCCATAGCCATAACCATATAACCCAATTGGGAGATGGTGGAATAGGCTAAACCCTTTTTGATATCATTCTGGGTGAGGGCGATACTTGCCCCTAGGAAGGCAGTAAAGGCCCCCGTCCAAGCAATTACCGTCATCGCAGTGGGAATTGGCTCAAAAACGGGATACATTCGAGCAATCAGGAAAACTCCAGCAGCCACCATGGTGGCGGCGTGAATCAGGGCCGAAATCGGGGTCGGACCTTCCATAGCATCCGGTAGCCAGACATGAAGGGGAAATTGGGCCGACTTGGCCACGGGTCCCAGGAAGACTAAAACGGCGAATAATGCCGCTAAACTGCCGGCAATGGCTCCAGAAGAGACTAATTCCTCTAGACGTTCACCCATGATATCAAACTCGAAGCTGCCGGTGGCCCAGAAAAGACCCAGCATTCCCAGTAATAAGCCAAAATCGCCGACGCGGTTGGTAACAAAGGCTTTTTGACAGGCCTCGGCGGCTGCCGGACGAGTGAACCAGAAACCTACTAGCAGATAGGAACACATCCCCACCAATTCCCAGAAAATGTAGATCTGGACGAGGTTGGGACTGATGACCAAACCGAGCATAGAACTGCTAAAAATGCTCAGATAGGCGTAAAAACGCACATAACCGGGGTCGTGGGCCATGTAACCATCGGTATAAATCATCACCAAAAAGGCCACGGTGGTGACGATAACCGACATTAAAGCGCTGAGATGATCGATCGTATAACCCATTTTCAGGTGAAAGTTACCCGCCGATGCCCAATCGATCATTTGGGTATAGGGAGCGTGTCCATTGATTTGACTCCACAGCAGTGCAAAAGACAGCACCATCGACGCACCGAGGGTAGAAATGATCAATACAGCATTCACCTGTCGCAGACGATTGGTGACTTCATTAAAGGAAATTAAGCCCGCACCGACTAGGGTAGCGCCTACCAAGGGTAGGACGGGAACTAGCCACGCGTACTGATAAAGCGGTTCCATTCAGTAATACCTAGTTTACAATTTCACACTATTTGGTTTATCCTCATCTATTGTGACATAGGTTAATTCTTAAGAAAGTGTTTATACCTAGTTTTGCTCAACAGGGCGGCGAAAGGTCAAAGGAGCTTATCAATTTGGCAGTTTAGCGAGCGGGACGGTAATTTTTAGGGAGAAGCGGGAAAATTATCAAATAACCACGAAAGCAAGGAAACAATCAAACCAGCAGAAAAGGAAATTATCGCCACGATCGCCTCGCTGCCAAGATAACGCGATAAAAAACTGCCTTGGATCTGGGCGATCGGTAGTCGCGGATTTAACCCCACTTGGAGGCTGTTGGTATTGCCGGAAACGCTCACTTCTAAACCTTGTGATGCTTCGGTAAATTGAATTTTTGGGGAAAGAAAAAGAAAATAGATAAGCCTATTGCGATGACACCCATCAGACTATCAGGTTCGGGAATGGTTGCTGCTGTGGTAACAGAAACCGGGGCCTGATTAGGAGAAAAAAGCGCAAAGGTACGGGTTGCATCAATAGCGATTCCATATATATCGGGATCAATATTGTAACTTATCTTGCAAGCGCACATTCCTCCGTATTGATACATCTGCGCCAAGTGTTCCTGCCATTTACGACCTGCATAATACGATCCATAATTTCCCAGGACAGCACCAAACAAATCAGAAGGATAAGTAAAATTGCCTTGGCTATCAATGACACTCAAACCCAAGAAGGCAGATTGTTGCGGAATAACATAATTCCCTGTGTTTTGCGTCTCACCTAAAGCAATTAAAGCGGGATAAGTCGTTGTTAGGACATTATCAATGGCATTCCGTGCCGCTTCTGCACCCTGAGCATTTAGCCAAAAGGTGGGTTGCAGATTTAAATTGGAAGGATTGCCGAATAAATTGCTAAAAGTATCCTGAACAAAATTAACATTGTAGGAAGAACTATTGACGACTAGATCTTTAATGCCGGTGATATTTCCCTGGGCGTTAAACTGAACAGTAGCCGCTTTAGCTGAGGATAGCGTAAAGCTGAAAACTGAAGCTAAAATCGTTAAACCGAGGATTTTAGTCTGTTTAAACATGATTCTTTCTGTACTCAGGATAGTTAAAGTAACCCATCTGTTATAGCACAAAATATTCCTAGGTTCTCCCTGAATACTACTTTCTTTGAGGCAGCAAGCAGCCCAGTTCTGCTCAATAGGGCGGCGAAAGGTCAAAGGATCTTATCGATTTGGCAGTTGAGCGAGCGGGACGTTAATTTTTAGGGAGAAGCAGGAAAATTATCGAATAACCACGAAAGCAAGAGAAAGACCAAATACGGGTTTCCCCTAGCTAATACGACAATTTATTTAGTACAATTTAACTATACCGATCAAAATTAGTCCAAAAGGGAAATTATTCTTTGTATAGTGCCTGTCACAGTTAAAATCATTGAGTATGATGGGGAGTTTAACTTAACGAGGTATCATGTCCACCGCTCGCCATATCCTAGCACTTCTAAAAAGTCATGTAGAAGGAGAAGAGCAGCAATTTTATTCTGCTGCCCTACAGATGGCTGCACACGAAGCAAGACAAGGACATGGTAAGTTAGCCCAAGAAATTCGCGAATTAATTGACCAAGCAAAGGCTAGTAAATCGGTTATTGAAAAAAAATCTGATCCAATTCCTTTAGTACAACCAAAAGGAGATTTAGCCAATCTGGTTTCGGTCAGATATCCCGATACTCGATTATCGGATATGATTTTAACCTCTGACCTTGAATTTAGACTTAAACGAGTATTAACTGAACAAAGACAAGGAAAAAGACTCAGAGAACATAATCTTATGCCTCGTCGGAAACTGTTGTTAGTAGGTCCACCGGGTTCTGGTAAAACAATGACGGCTGAAGCTTTAGCAGGAGAGCTTAAATTACCTCTATTTACGACTTTGTACGATAGTCTAATGGGCAAGTATATGGGAGAAACGGCTAGTCGTTTAAAAGTGATTTTTGAGGCAATGACAATAACAAAAGGGGTCTATTTTTTTGATGAATTTGATGCGATTGGGACTCAACGTCATAATTCTAACGACGTGGGAGAAATTCGTCGCATTCTCAATTCTTTTTTGATGTTTTTAGAACAAGAGCAAGGGGATAGTTTGATTTTGGCAGCGACTAATCATCCTCAGTTACTAGACAAAGCTCTTTTTAGGCGTTTTGATGATGTAATTGAATATCAGCTTCCCGATGCCGCAATTATTCGTGAATTGATTGAATCTCGTCTTATTTCTTTTGAAATTGACTGGAAAGATTGGTCAAACATTCTTAATCAAGCCAATGGACTCGCTCAAGCTGAAATTGTCAGAGCGACAGATGACGCAGCCAAGCAAGCTGTTTTGTCAAATAGTCAGAAGGTAAGCGAAGATTCTCTGATTTCAGCTATTATGGAACGTAAAGACCTAAACTTCAATGAATAAAACCTAATCCCATAATGTCGCAACGTTCTCGCCGTCTTCCTCACTTGTATCTACGGAATAACGATAAATTTCGTGAAAGCGTCAATTATACTTCACCGCGCTCAGTTAATCCTCCACCACCACCCGATCGGAACAGAATAGAACACGCTGCAAAATTAGAACTTGCTATTGGTGAAGCGATTACGAAAGCTCGTCAACAATTAGAATCCCGTTTATCGGAAATTGCCGTCGGACAACCCGGATTCTATTTAGAATTTCAGGTAACAAAAGATGATGCTAATGCTTTTGAAAATTTAGGAGATAAACGCAAAAAAATTGAATTAGTTGCTGTTAAGCCTTCTCCTGACCAAGAAGACACAGTTAAAGCTACGGTTTTTGTACCAGAGTCAGAGATAGAATTTTTTGAGAACAAAGTAGAACAATATCGTGATCAAGAAACAACAAAAGGAAAGCCAAAAAATGCAGCCCTAATAACCCGACTAGAAAACGTTGAAATTGGTACAGTTCAATCATTATTTACTGATGATCCTGCTTTATTTCCTCAGAATGGACAAGCAATCTGGTGGGAAGTATGGTTACGTCGTGGACAACTTGAAGACTTCCAAACCATTGCTCAAAGACTCGATATTATGACTAAATTTCATATACATTTTCCCGAAATAACTGTTACATTAGCTATGGCTAATGTAGAAAAAATACAGCAAGTTCTTCAAAATTCTGATACGGTTGCAGAATTAAGAATTGCTAAAGATACGCCTTCCTTTTTTCTTGATATGAAATTAATTGAAAAGGAGGAATGGGTCGAGGATTTATGGAATCGAACTTTACCTCCTAGAGATAATGCTGTTGCTGTCTGTCTTCTTGATTATGGAGTTAATAGACGACATAAACTGATTGAAAAAGGTCTTGATAGTAGTGATTTATATACTTGTGATCCTAATTGGGGAACTCATGATCCTCATAATACACATGGTACAGAAATGGCGGGTTTAATTCTTTATGATGATTTATTTAATGCTTTACAAACACAAGGATATATAACGCTTATTCACCGTTTAGAATCAGTTAAAATTCTCCCTCCTGTCGGACAAAATGATCCTGAACTTTATGGCGCAATTACAGAGCAAGCAGTCTCTCGTCCAGAAATACAAAATCCCAAGCGAAAACGTATTTTCTGTATGGCTGTAACTAGCGAGCAGCCATCACCAAATTATGGAACTCCCTCCTCATGGTCAGCAGCAATAGATCAACTATCTTTTGGTGAAGATAATTTTAAGCGATTAATCATTATTTCAGCAGGAAATATCAGAGAAGAAATATCTTTATCTGATTATTTAACCCGCAATGATGTGGCAACAATTGAAAACCCAGCACAAGCTTGGAATGCTCTTGTTGTGGGAGCTTACACTGAAAAAGTTAATATCAGTCATCCCGACTTTCAAGGTTGGCAACCTGTAGCTCCTTGGGGTGATTTATCTCCTAAAAGTTGTACTTCTGTTTCTTGGGAAAATCAATGGCCAATTCGTCCGGATATTGTTTGTGAAGGAGGAAATTATGCCTCAGATGGGGAAAATTATGCACAAATGATTGACGATTTATGCTTATTAACAACTGCTCATAGTCATAACTATAAATTGTTTACTTATATGTGTGATACCAGTTGTGCAACTGCACTCGCTAGTTATATGGCTGCTCGAATTCTTTCAGAAAATCCCAAATATTGGCCAGAAACAATACGCGCTTTAATTGTTCATTCAGCCGAATGGACTGTTAGGATGAGAGCTAATTTTCCAAAGAAATTGAAGCAGCAAGATAAAAAAAATTTGATTCGTCGCTATGGATATGGTGTTCCTGATTTAGACAGAGCTTTAAAAAGTTCAAATAGTGACTTAACACTGGTTATTGAAGATCAACTGACACCTTTTAAAAAAGATGGTAGTGACATTAAAACAGACAAAATGAATTTTCATAGCTTACCCTGGCCAAAAGAAAAGCTAGAACAATTAGGAGAAGCCAAGGTAGAACTGAGAGTAACTTTATCGTATTTTATAGAACCTAATCCAGGGGAGCGAGGTTATAAAAGAAAACACCATTATGCCTCTTATGGACTCAGATTTCAAGTAAAAAAACCTTTAGAGACCAATCAACAATTTCAAAATAGAATTAATAAAGCTACCAGAGAAGAAGAAAAAAATATTTCTGGCAGTAAAGAGGAAGATAACTGGTTTTTGGGTCCTCATTTAAGGAGTCAAGGTTCACTTCATTCTGATATATGGACAGGAACGGCCGTCGATTTAGCAAGTAGAGGAATCATAGGCGTTTATCCTGTTGGTGGATGGTGGAAAGAACAAACACAAGAGGAACGCCATGATCAACCTGTTCGCTATACATTAATTGTAACGATTCGAGTACCAGAAATTGAGTGTGATATTTACACCCCTGTATCTAATTTAATTTTAATCAGTCAAGATACACCCACTAACATACCAATAGAAACAGAGATTTAATCTTTACATCGAACTTCATCCATTAAATATATCTCAGGAATTGAGAAAATTGGTAACGATTCTCTGTCAGTTTCCCTAAGTAGTCGTGCAAAATTAATTTCCTAGTAAAGATAGGCAAAAGGCAAGAGGCAAAAGGCAAGAGGGGGTTAGATATGTGTAATTAATTTTGCTTAGGTACTTACCAACCTTTTCACCTTCCCTCCCCAACAATCCAACTTAATCAGCGTGATTTAGACATGGCTAGAGGAAATAGAGGTGTAGAGGAAATAAAAAGTTAGTCAATAGTGGGTAAAATGTTTGTGTATAGGACATTTTTTCCCCATGACTAAACCCTTAGACTCCCTGAAACAGCCCAATCCCTCGGAAAAAACAGCCCCTAGAGATGATTGGTTAGATAGCGAACTATCTCGTTTAGAAGATTATGAACCTTACGATTGGGGAGAAATAGATCCCTTAATGTTAGGCAAACCCGTACAATATGTTTCTAGTATTGGCTTAGTTGTCGAGGGTGGCAAAGATTGGGGTTGCTGATTGGCAATAGGAATCTTCTTGTGTGGGTTTTTTAAAACCTAGAGCCAAACTAACTTTTGGATAGGATGCACAGTTGGCATTCATAGCTTGAGTCAGCAACACCCCTCCCCAACAACCCAAGTTAATCAGTGCGATTAAAACATGGCTAGAGGAAATAGAGGTTTAAGCGATGGTTAACCTTCTGGATCTTAGTCAGTTATACTAAGGGACTTGCGCTTTGATAATGTACCTTTTGGGCGAACGCAGTTCGCCCCTACGTTGTGGACAAAATCCGTTACTGTAGGGGCGCAAAGCTTGCGCCCTCCGATCGATCAAGTTTGCTGATCACCCTAAGTAGGGGGAGAGCCTTCGAGAGCCTCCGCAGCTAAGGGACTTGCGCTTTGATAATATGCCATCTGGCTGGTCTGATTCTTCTACAGAGCGATTTTCTGGCTGGGATATTATTCCCACGCAAGTCCCTAAGTATATCCATAACTTAGACTCCTTAATAGCAGAACCGACTGAAGATCAATATTTACCTATTCAGGTATTAGATACCCTAGCTGATCCATCTGCCAACCTAACTTAGTTGGCTGCTGATAAACCTTTTTTAAAGTGTTAATATCCCGGCTAGAAATCGGGGCAATATCTCTAGTTTGAGCGAAATACATTACATCCGTCTCTAGGGGACTATGACCCCAAATTCCCAAAGCGTGACCTAATTCGTGCCGCGCTGCCGCTAAGGCCGACCGATCGGCTAAATTAGGACTAATCTGGATACTCATCCGATGAGTTAAGCGATTTTCCTTGACAAAAATCTCGTATTGTGTTATGGCAGAACGCACCCGAGGCAGTTCTAACTTACCGGTTTCGGGATTAAAACGGACTCCCGACGGCGGTAACTCCCGTTTAATGAGGATATCGGCCAATTCTGCCCGATTTACCAACTCGATCGGCAAATACTGCCCCCATTCAGCGATCGCCTCTTGTACCAAACTCAGCCAAGAACTGCGATCGCTCTGAAGATAAATCTTCACAGGAAATTGCGACCAAATCAACGCTCCCACGGGACTGATTTCCACAGCATCAAAATAATCCCCGGGTTGGTTTTGCTCTTGCCATTGGGCTAAATTAGCGGGTAAAGGATGGGTTTTTAACTCCGGTAGCGCTCGACTGTCGGCAATCAGAGAATAGGAAAACAGCAAAAGACTCGCCAAGGCTGCGAGTCCTAGAAAAGAGAACCGACCTCTTAGCATTTAGCGATTTAACCAGCCGGCGCTCAGTACAATGGTTAGGGTGATAAATACCGTCCCCAAGGCCCAAGTCACCTGATTTAAGGTTTTTTCCGCCGTTTTTGCGCTGGTAAAAATCTGTGATTGACCGCCAATACCGCCAATACCATCCCCTTTGGGACTGTGTAATAACACCAAAATCGCCAGAAAGGCCGCCGCCAGCGCCCAAATAATCTGTACTACCAGCACCACTGTCATGATCATTACTCTCTATTTTCCATTACAAAGTATAGCAGTTATCATCAGTTATCAGTTATCAGTTATCAGTTATCAGATGTAAGTTTTAAATTTTTATGGCTCTCTCGGAAATTGGGTGAAAAATGTTCATTATCTTACATTCAAAGATGTCCTACACCCTTTCTTCAATAAGATTTGCTGATCAGCATAACTACAAGAGAGCGGTTTTTATTGGTCATTTTTCTGCTAATTAGGGCTTGCTGAATAATGGTGAAATATAGACGAGGTAAGGGTTTTAGTGTCTTGTTTCGCGAAACAGGTGCAAGATTTTGAGAGAATCGTGCTTCCAAACCTTGCGTCTTCATCGGCCCGCGTCCTGTAGGGGCGAAGCATTCGGGCAATAACCTATCGGTGAAACCGGAGATTTTCTATCCGAATGCTTCGCCCGTACTTT